>WFZY01000230.1 GCA_015489265.1 Flavobacteriaceae bacterium
GAATATCTCATTATCGAAGCTTTGCAACTACAAAAAATGGTCAATATCAAAGCACTTCAAGACTTGTTTGGCGCTAAAAAAATTTTTAAAATTGTCAATGCTTTGATGAAAAAGGGGTTGGTCAGAAGTATGCAAGAAGTTAAAGAAAAATACAAGCCCAAAACCGAAACCTATTTGCAATTATCTGAACAATGGCAAGGCGAAAAAATCAATGATTTATTTGAAAATTTGTCAAAAAACGCCGAAAAACAGCGGCAGATTCTTTTGCAATTTTTCAGTTTACAACGACAAGGCAAGCCGGTTCTAAAAAAACAATTATTGGAACAAAGCGGTGCCGGATTGTCCTCACTAAAAGCGCTTATCAGTAAAGGCATTTTGTTTGAAATCAAAACCAACATCGATCGTATTAATTTTGAAGCGGCATCGGAACAAATCAAAGCACTCTCCGGATCACAAAAAATAGTTTTAGATGAGATTAAAAGTTTATTTTTAAAAGATAAACCCATATTGTTGCACGGGGTTACATCGAGCGGTAAAACAGAAATTTATATTCATTTAATTAAGGACGTTATCAAGCAAGGTAAACAAGTTTTGTATTTGGTACCCGAAATTGCCTTGACAACACAATTGGTTCAAAGATTGACCAAAATTTTCGGGAATGATATTGCCGTTTATCATTCAAGGTATTCGCAGCAAGAACGCCGTGAAGTCTGGCTCAATGTTTTGCACAAACAACAATCGGCGCAGATTGTTTTAGCTGCGCGTTCGGGGATTTTCTTACCCTTTCAAAATCTCGGCTTAATTATTGTCGATGAAGAACACGAAACATCTTACAAGCAAGTGCAACCCGCCCCGCGTTATCAAGCCCGTGATTTGGCAGTGTATTTGCACAAAATTCATCAAGCACCGGTATTATTAGGGTCGGCGACTCCAAGTATTGAAACTTATTTTAACACGCGCCGAAAGCGTTACAATATCGTCCGGCTACAAGAACGTTTTGGGGGTGTGCAATTACCGCAAATTGATATCATCGACTTAAAAGATGCGATTCGCCGAAAGCGTACCAAGGGAAATTTTGCCGAAAGCGTTTTGGAAGCCATTGCAAAAACTTTGCAGGCAAAAAAACAAGTCATTGTATTTCAAAACCGGCGGGGTTATGCGCCGGTTGCCCAATGTGAAGACTGTGGCCACGTGATGGAATGTCCGCACTGTGATGTCAGCTTGACGCTACACAAACATCAACACAAACTCAAATGTCACTATTGCGGTTATCAAACCGAAGTGCCGGTATTGTGTCCGGTTTGCGGCAATCCGTCTATCAATTATAAAGGTATCGGTACGGAACAAATTCAAAACGATTTACAGATTTTCTTTGAAAATGCAGTAGTAGACCGCCTAGATAGCGATACGACCCGCGGCAAAAACAGTTTTGCCAATATTTTGAGCAAATTTCAAAATCAGGAAACCGATATTCTGGTCGGAACGCAGATGCTGGTCAAAGGTTTGGATTTTGCCAATGTCGGTTTAGTCGTCGTGATGAATGCCGACCAACTTTTATATTACCCCGATTTTAGAGCCGACGAACGCAGTTTTCAAATGATGATGCAAGTCGCAGGACGTGCCGGCAGACAAAAAGAGCAAGGGAAAGTGCTGATACAGACTTTTAATCCGGACCATCCGGTACTTAAAATGGTCTTAAAAGCCGATTATGAAAGTTTGTATAAAGCTCAAATTGCACAACGTCGCGAATTGTATTATCCGCCATATAGCAAAATGATTAATTTCATTGTCAAAGATAGAAATCTGCAAAAATGTCAAGAAGCAGCCGAATGGTTGCAAAAATCATTTGGCAATTCATTTGAAAAAGTTTTGGGACCTTCTGATGCCTTGATTCCGCGTATCAAAAACCGGTTTATCAAGGAAGTTTTAATCAAACTGCCCCCCAGTAAAACTTTGCCCGAACAAAAACGTTATATTTTAAAAGTTTTAAATACCTTTTATAATATTGCTTATTTTAAGTCAGTGCAAGTAGTGATTGATGTGGATCCGTAATAGACATAAGGACAAGGAATATAAGGTGCCGGATGTTGGCGGTTTAACAAGACCTAGCAGGTTTTAAAAACCTACTAGGTCATAGAGCATAATATTGCTTATTTTAAGTCTGTGTAAGTAGTGATTGATGTGAATCCGTAAAATAATTTTTAATTTTTAAAATGAAACGCTTATCTTTGCATTCACGAAAATAAATCGATTATGGCAACCTATAAAAAGAAAGGATATAAAAAAGAGAAAAAAACCGGAAGTGAACTGGAATATCTTTCAAAAGAAAGTACAACAGCAGAAGTTTTTACATCATTAGATGAAGGCGCTTCCAAACTGGAAAGGTTTTTAGAAAAAAATCAAAAGTGGATTTTCACCGGATTAGCCGCCATTATTGTTTTGGTTGCCGGTTATATGTGGTATGATAAAAATGTCAAACAACCCAATGAACAAGAAGCGATAAATGATTTAGTGACTGCTCAAAAATATTTTGATGAAGGTCTCAACGCAACACAAGACTCTATCATGAATATTGATTTTGACAAAGCCCTTAATGGCGCTGATGGCAAATACGGTTTTGTGAAAGTTAATGAAAAATATAGCGGAACCAAAGCCGGCAATTTGTCCAACTATTATATCGGTATGATATATTACAAAAAAGGTGATTTTAAAAATGCCGTATCTTATTTGTCAAAATTTGACGGTGATGACGACATTTTGCAACCAACTGCTTATGGCGTAATTGGTGATGCTTTTGTTGAGTTAAACCAACCCAAAGATGCCTTGACTTATTATGAAAAAGCTGCTAAAGCTTCGGACAATGAATATACGGCTCCTATTTACTATTTTAAAGCCGGCAAATTGGCATTAGACCAAGGCGATAATGCCAAAGCTAAAAAATATTTTGAGTTGATTAAAGACAAATACCCAAAATCAAAAGAAGCAAAAGATATAGATATTTATATTGCGCAAGCTGAATAATGTTTAAATAATGATGAGGAATTGAGGATTTTTTTCTGCTTCATTTTGTATTTTCTACTTTGAGGGTTATTGCTTACTTCATACCATACTTCTGCTTATAATTTGAGGAAATGTCAATATAATTGATTATTAATAAGTTCTCAAAAAAAAATTAATTTCTAATTTCTAAAATCTAATTTTATTCAGAGGTTTTAGGCAATTTGAGTATAAGATAAAAATTAACATATCAAAAATGTCCATTATCGGGGCATTTTTTTTATGACTTAAATGCAAACACTATCCTAATAATTTTTCTTAATTTTACCATATCAAATACAGACCATGAAAAAAGTCGCTATATACGGATATTATCGTCCTGAGAAATCTTTTACTTACTTGCTTCTGTTACTCGATATTTTATTGAAGCACAAAGTAGAAATATTATTTCAAAAGGATTTTTACGAAAAATTATTGGAACACCGTAATTTTTCAAAAGAACAACCCGAATTTTTATTGAAATCTTATCCGGTTTTTCAAACTTTTTCATCATATCAAGATTTACCCGATGATATTAATGTGTTTTTTACTTATGGTGGCGACGGAACAATTTTGCGCGCTTTGACTTATATCAGAGATAAAGGGATTCCTATTTTCGGTATCAATGCGGGACGGCTCGGTTTTTTGGCAACCGTACAAAAAGAGCAATTGGAAAAAGCTGTCAGTTTATACTTAAAAGGACAATACACCATCAGTGAACGCAATTTGGTGGCGATTGATACCCAACCGGAACATGCCGGAATTCAAAAAATGAATTTTGCTTTGAATGAATTGGTGGTC
>WFZY01000231.1 GCA_015489265.1 Flavobacteriaceae bacterium
AAAACAAATGAGCCCTTACCGGGCGCTGATGTTGTAGTCGTAGGCACAACAACCGGCGTTGCTACAGATTTTGACGGCAACTTTGTTTTGGAAGTGCCGGCAGGTGCTCAAAAAGTTAAAATTTCTTTTGTAGGTTATGAGCCTGTTGTTATTGCGGTTAATGTCTCTAACGGACAAACTAAAGATTTAGGAAAAATTAGCCTGGCACCCAGTGCTTCTTCTCTTGGCGAGATTGTGATTGTCGGTGTGGCTGATATTGCCAAAGAACGCCAAACCCCGGTAGCGGTTTCAACCATGAAAGCCGAAGAAATTCAAGAACGTATCGGCACTAAAGAATTACCCGAAGTTTTGAATTATACGCCTTCTATTTACGCTACGAAACAAGGTGGCGGTTTTGGTGATGCCCGTATCAATGTACGTGGTTTTGACCAAAGAAACACAGCTGTGATGATTAACGGTATGCCCGTTAACGATATGGAAAACGGTTGGGTATATTGGTCTAACTGGGCAGGCTTAGCTGATGTGACTTCCGCTATGCAAGTGCAAAGAGGTTTGGGTTCTTCTAAATTAGCCATCTCTTCAGTTGGTGGTACTATTAACATCTTGACCAACTCTGCTAATAAGAAAAAAGGTGGTGCTGTTGCCGCTACTTTTGGTAACGATAAATACATGAAATTCTCCGCCGCTTATAATACCGGTTTATTAGAAAACGGTTTATCTGCCTCTGTTTTATTAAGCCGTTTCAGTGGTGACGGTTATGTAGACGGCACACAAGGACAAGGTTATACTTGGTTCTTAAGCATGGGATATAAAGCCAGTGATAAATTAAGTTTTATGTTTACGGCAACAGGTGCCCCGCAATGGCATCATCAAAGAGATTATGCACCTTCTATTAAAGATTATATCAAATATGGAGGCGTTGATGGCGAACCTAATATAAGATATAATAGTGATTGGGGATATTATCATGGCGAAGTTTTTTCTATGAGAAGAAACTTTTATCATAAACCTATAGCTTCTTTGAATGTAGAGTATCAAATAAACGATAACTCTAAAATCTCATCAGTATTCTATGGGTCATGGGGTCGTGGTGGTGGAACCGGTCCTATTGGACAATACGTTTATTATAAAGATAAAAACCATGATGGAATTATTGATAGACATACTGAAAAATATAAATATCCCGCATATTATGTTAAAAATGATGATGGTATATACGATTTTGATTTTATTGAACAATTAAATACGGGTCAAGCTGTTATTAATCACCCTTCTTCTTGGGTGGATTTGAACAACAATCCTCTTCCTCCTTTTGGTAATAGCCTTGATAGTGACGGGAAATTTACTATCTCAGACACAAATGCTGGTTTTTCACGTAGAGCCTCTATGAACTCTCATGACTGGTATGGTATTATTGCTAACTATCATAACGATTTGAATGATAATTTAAGTTTTGATTTAGGTTTTGACGGTCGTACCTATTCCGGTTATCATTACAGAGTTGTTAATGATGTATTAGGTGCTGATAGATATTTTGATAACAGAGATATAAATCATCCTAACCGTTATATTGACCCTAAAGATTTTGTTGAAGCCAACCCATCTTGGAATCCATTTATAAATATTAAAGGGCAGAAAAAAATAGCATATTATAATCAAGGTAATGTTCGTTGGTATGGTGGTTTCGGTCAATTGGAATATAAAACCGATGCATTCTCTGCCTTTGTGCAAGGAGGCTATTCTAACCAACAATTCCAACGTATCGATTATTTTAATTTACCAAGAGATGTTGACGGTGATGGTAAAAAAGAACCACAAGCTTCTGATTGGGTCAGTTTAAATGGCGGTAATATCAAAGGTGGGGTTAATTATAACATCAATGAACACCACAACGTATTTGTTAATGCCGGTTATTACAGCAAACAACCTTTATTCCGTTCCGTTTTTCCGCATTATACAGATAATGAAACTAACAAAAATTTAAAAAATGAAACTGTAATTGGTTTGGAAGCAGGTTACGGTTTTAAAAACGAGCACTGGAAATTAAACTTAAATCTTTACAATACTTCTTGGAAAGATAGGTTCGCTCAAATAAGCTCAGATTTGGATACAAATGGAGATGGAAACGCTGATATAAGAGGTACAGCCAGATTAAATGGTATTGAAGAAGTTCATAAAGGTATCGAAATAGAATCTTCTGCCAAATACGGTATTGTCAAATTATTTGGTATGGTATCTATTGGAGATTGGATATATAAAAGCAACGTAACGGCACCATTTGTGGATGAAAATAATGATCCGATACCCGGACAAACTAAAACATTGTATTTAGAAGGTGTAAAGGTTGGTGATGCAGCACAATTTACTTCCCGTTTAGGTGTTAATGTTAATCCTGTTAAAGGTTTATACTTAGATGTTAACCAATTCTATGCTGATAATCTATATGCTCGTTTTGATCCTATATCTATGGGAGACCCAAATAATAAAGGAGCATTAAAATTACCGGCATATAGCTTGACTGATGCTAGTATCACTTATAAGTTCCCTATAAAAAAAGTGGGTAAAATCACAACTAGATTTAGTGTTAATAATTTATTTGACAAACACTATATTTCTGAATCTACTACAAATAGATTTGCTAATCCAGGAGACGCCACTTGGAATGGTATTAATGTCAAAAATCATGTCTTCTTCGGTTGGGGACGTTCTTGGAACTTTAGTGTCAAATTAAAATTCTAAACGTCTTTTTAAAGAAGATAAATTTTTAATAAAAGCCCTGCATTTGCGGGGCTTTTTTTAATATTCCAACAGATGTTTTTTAACAATATTTCTGTCTCTTATACACATCTGACGCTGC
>WFZY01000232.1 GCA_015489265.1 Flavobacteriaceae bacterium
TGTCAACCGGACCGAAAGGTACAAAAATCAGATAATATCCCAGTTCTTTGTAATAGTTAACCAGTTTATTATGAATCAATTGTGCTTGGTTGAAACTTTCATAACGTTCGGCGTCGTTGGTATATATTTCATCCCAAGGGGGCATGATAAATACCAATCGGTCGTAGGGATGCTCACGGGTTATTTTTTCAAATTCTTCGGGAATAGCTTGTTTGCTGTAACGCAAATAGGCATTGACATCCGGTATGCCACGGTCAAAGAATATGACCGGCTCATCAAGTTTTTTGGCTTCATGGTATTGATTAACCCGTCCTTCAATGAGTTTTCTACTGAATAACAGCGGGTCAGTTAAAAATAATTGTTCAATACCTTGTTTTTGAGCTTCTTTGATAATATCGCGTGATACTTCATCAAAACAGGTAAAGTTTCTGTTTTTCAGCTCATTGATAACGGTGGATTTGCCGGTACTGGGTCCACCTGTGATAACGATTTTTCTTGATTTCAAAATGTTTTTGCTTATGTTGTTTAAGCAAACAAATATAAGGTGTTTTTTTTTAATATTGGTTATCTGATTAATCGGTTATTTACAGATATGATACTTCGGCACATCCCGATTAATGTCGAGATGTGCCGAAGCAGTGCTTCACAGAATATTTTGTTTTTTAATGCTTACAAATTATTTGGTGCTATATTTTGCCCTTTATTTGAGGAATTAAAGTTTTTTAATAGATGTCGGGTATTTGATAGCTTGTGCCGATTTTTAACGATATCCGATTATTTTAATTTTAAAAAAGTCTTAAAACCTGTGGATTTTTTTTAAATAATCCACAAGTTTTAGGGAGTTTTTTATTTTTTCTTGATAATTTTCATTGATGCGGTTTTTCCATCAATAACAACTTTCAAATAATATGTGCCAACACTAAATTTGGACATATCAATAGTCAATTGAGATGTATTATCTGGATTGATATTAATCAATTCTTGTCCTATTAATGAAAATACAGTCACTGAATCAAAATCTTTATTTGCACTTAAATTAATGATTTTATTAAATGGATTTGGATAGTATTTGAAATCAAATTGCGATAACTCATTTACATTACCACCATTATCAATTACAATTAATTCAGCTGATACATTAACAACCGGTTGATTAGGGTCGTTACTAGAGATAGCTACAGTACCATTATAAGTACCAACCGTCATATCAGTTGAATCAAAATTAACATCAATAGTTACGCTTGAACCAGCTGCGACTGTTCCTGATGTTTGTGTAGTTGATAACCAATAGTTCCCTCCAACAAAATATTCTATTTCATTTTCTATCAATTCAATCATATCATCTTTGCCATTATTGTTATCATCATGTTGAAAATTAGCAGCTTGAAAAGCATTAAACAAACAATTTTGATTTGCATTTAATACAATAGCTCCATTTGTTGGATGACCATCAAATGTTGCTAATTGAGTTGCGCCATTTATTAAATTAACAAGTTGTCCATCGATATAGTATTGATCATTAGACCAAGTAAAAGTATTAATTTGGTTTGGTATATTAAAAATAGGATGATTGGTATCTGTCGCAGAAAAATTAATTGGAGTCGAAATATTACTCAAATATGAAATGCCAAAATTAGAAAAAAGTGTGTGAGAGGCAAAATCGTCCACTTTCCAATCTGAAAATATCAAAAAACCACCATTAGATTGATACATATCTAATGCTGTTAATACATTAGAATTACATTGATCAACATACGAATTAATAATAACTAAATCCCAATTTGTTCCGTTGTTGATTGTGTTTTCTAATTGACTCCAATTAGATACTTGTGTAAAAGTATATCCTAAATTAATTAAAGCGTCGGTATAGTAATTTCTATCGTTGGTTTGTTCATATATTAATATATTAAGATTGTCCATTGTGTTATAATAGGTTCTTTTAGAATATGTAGGTGTTATTATTATGTTATCTAAACTATTTTCTACATAATATGGGTTTAAATTATCTGTTTCTATATTGCCATAGCCAATATTTTCAGAATTAGTAGAAACCACAGTTGAATTGATGGTGAAGTTTAAATCATCATCACCATTATTCGTAATGGTAACAGGTTGTGTGGCATTTTCATTCGGATATAATGTTTGGGTTAAAGTCAATGGATTAACAACAATATCCGGTGTGCCATGCCAAAATACATTAACCCTATTAGATGGTGACGATTCACCCACATCATAATTAGATGTGACATAATATTGATAATCACCATAAGCAGGTAATTGATCTGAATATGTTTCAGGAATAGAAGTCCCTATTTCTATGCCATCTCTATAAATTTTATAGTTTTGGAAGGTATTAGGTGTGCTTGTTGTATATGTGTAATTGTTTCCATACCTAGGTATAGGCGTGGGTTCGGAACCAATTGTATTAGTATTACTACAAGCTTCGTTATTGTTACAGTTCATCGAACTATATATATTTCTATTACTATTAGGTTCTTCAACATTAAATATGATACTACTTGTAGTATTTGATAAATCTGTCAGTGAAATATAGTCAAAACTACCTAAATTTGTAGCATTACTATAACTATCATATATTTTAATGCCAATTTTACCTGATGGAAATGTTGTGTCATAATAAGAGCCTAATAATACATTATTCATGTATGCGTTTATATATCCATTTACATATTCTACTTTTACGATATTCCAATTATATCCGGTATTGATAGCTGAAGAAGTTGTCCAATCTACAATATTTGTCCAATTTCCATTTATTATTTTAACAAGTTTCCAAGATCCGCTTGTGGAATACATTAAACAATAAGCGTTTTTCCAGTCTCCATAAGAATCTATATTACTAGGATCACCATTAAAAAACATGGATATGTTATATGTATCTCCAAAATTCTTTTTTGCTTTCATTTCAAATTCAAAGTTCGAAAAATCTTGATTATAATATGATGAAGAAGCATCATAAGTAGATCTAGTAACATTGTATGTGTTATTAGAAACATTCCAATTACCGGTAACAGGAACCCAATTATCTGCAATACCATCCGTAAAATCTTCATAAAAACCGGAGGTTTGATTCCAGTTCAAGGTTACGATACCGGTTGTTTCGTCCAAATCGACTGTCAAATTGTATGGACTGGCTAAAGCATGTGTTGTAAAGGAAACCGGACCTACCCATAAACTATCGTCATCACCCGGGTTTGCCCCGCAAATGGCTCTTACATAAAAATCATAAGTTGTACTAGCATTTAATCCGGTTATTGTATGGGGATTGCTGGTGGTTTGTACCAATGTTCCATTACCTTGCGTAAAACCGGATAAGCCGTATTCTATTTCCCATTCATTTTCGGTTCCACCTGCAATCCAACTTAAATCTAATGAATTCTCAGTTATATTCTCTGAAGTTACATTTGAAGGTTGCGGGCAAGAAATATTAAAACAATCAATTGTTGCATCCCAACCGCTATAAGCAACAGAACTATCAGAAGTAAATAAAAAGGTTAAAGTGCCATTCAGATTATCAGACGTAAAAGGTCCGGGTGTTGAAGAGCCGGAAAAAGTTCCTAACAAGGGTGCATTTGTATCAGATCCATTATAAACTTTAAGATAGTCATATCCACTTTCTAATTGAAATGAATTAAATGTTACTGTTATAGCATTATTCCCTGCACTTGGTGCAATTGTCGTAATGCTATATTCATTATTTGAGTAAGAGCCGCTTGCACCACCGGAATCATAAAAATGATCACCATTGCAATAATCTGAAGCTGTTATAAATGAAGGAGAGACGCCCCAATCGCTAAAATTACCACTACCACAACCAGATCGTACATAAATGGTATATTCGGTTGAAGAATTTAAACCGGTTAAAGTATAGGGATTGGTATTAACCGGTATGCCTACTCCTGTGGGTGAACTTCCTGCTTCAACTGCTTCAATTTCCCAATTAGTAGCACTGCTATTTTCAGTCCAACTGACATCGACTGAGTCTAATGTGATGTTAGATGTTGTAATGTTTGTAGGACTTATACAAACAGTTGTAAAGCTGTAAATAGAAGAGAATGGACCATCACCACACATATTAGAAGGTTTAACTCGCCAGTAATAGGTTGTGTTATTATCTAATGTTGTAGCTTGATAACCGGTGGATGAAACTATGGTATTTTCAATAATATTGGTAAAGGCATTATCGGTTGCAATTTGAATTAGATACTGCTGCGCATTGGGATTTTCTTCCCAAGAGAATGTTGCATCAATTGGTATTGATGTCGCATTGTTTGCCGGACTGTTTAATATTTGTGGAGGAAAAGCATTGTCATATACACGTAACACAACATCTAAATCAGCAGTATCTGAGCTACTTTCTCCATGGATAGTAAATGGGTAAATTCCTGCAGTTAATCCCGAAAGGTATGATAAATCTAATGTAAAGTTTCCGGCGGCATTAAGAGATGCCGGACTAAAACTTGTATTTACACCGGCAGGGAGATCAATGGTTGAAAAGTTAACGGTATCAGAAAATCCACTAATGGTAGATAAATCTAAGTTAAATTGAGCAGTATCTTCGCCTTGGCAAATACTTTGCTCTACATCAGAGGACGTAATAAAAAAATCGTTAAATGAAATACCTGAGACTATTATTGAAAAGTTTTGAGCTCCGCTTTGCAAAGTTCCTTTATGAGTAACTGTTAAAGTATAAGTTCCAACGGGATTGTCAATCACAACTTGTTCAATATTATCAACGATATTATCTCCTTGAGTTGCTGCTGCAGAAGGATTGTTTGGATCTAATTTCCATGGGTAATAAGTGGTGCCGTTTTTTGTAATGCGAATATCTAAATCATTAACTAAAGCGGGAGAATAAAAATCTTCAATTGTATTGGTGATAATAGTTCCCGCTGGATCTGTCCAACAAATAGTTGCTTTTAAAGGTTCTGAGCCTAAAGCGTCAAAGCTAATACTGTAAGTTGCACCTTGGTTTAAGGTTTCTTCAGAAACATAAGATACCAGTCCGTTATCTCTAATGACTTCTGCTGCTTTTTTGGCATTGATTAAACCCCATCCATATTCATAATCAGGTCCCGGATTACTACCTGCTTCATCTGCAGTATGCAAAGCCAAGCCTCTTAGAGTAGATGAATGCATAAAATGACCATTTAATTGGTGATAATATTGTTGTAATAATAAGAGCGTACCTGTCACACTTGGCGAAGCCATTGACGTGCCACTTAGGGTAACATAATCTGAATTACTATTATCAGAGGCGGAATATGTATCAACTCCTTTGGCTGAAATATCAGGTTTTATTCTTCCATCATCTGTTGGTCCCCAACTACTGAAATAGGACATGATCACACTAGAAGGACCACTATAATTGGTTAACTCATGAACAGCAGCAACTACCATAGAGTTTTTTGAACAAGCATGTCCGGATAATAAGTCATACCCATTATCACCTGAGTTATACCCGTCATCGCGGGCATTTCCTGCGGCAGCTACAAACAAATAATAGGGGGCATTATACATGATATCATCAAATGCGTTTGCTTCTTCTTCATATTTTCCAAATTGATGTAATGATAAATATGCAGGATTATGACCGTAGGAGTGATTAGAAATTAATAAACCGCTTGCAGCAGCTTGTGCCACTTCAGCTTGATCATCATTCCATTCATAAGCATACAAATTAGCTTTAAATGCCATACCTCTTGCACTTCCTCCCTGCACTTGGTCAGTTCCAATAATAGTTCCTGCAACATGAGTTGAATGATAATGGGTACTTGAAGCTCCATCCATTTGTGTAACTCTTCCTTCGAATAATTCATGCGTTAAAAGTACACCGCCACCGTCCCATTCACCGGCAATCATGTTTTGACCTTCAATATTTAAGCCTAAACTGCCACCGGAATATAAATGATTAGTTTTGGCAGTTAAGCCTGCACCATAATTATAGGTTGCATAATAGACAGGATTACCTCTTGAGTCAACTTTCATTAATTCAGAAAAACCACCGGTAGAATCTTTTATAAAAATTGGCCAATTATTGGTTTTTGCCAGTGATAAAGCTAATTTTTTTGCTTCTATTGATTGTTTTCTTTTTGCGTTACTAATTTGTAACAATTCAGAAACATTGGTCTCTTTTAAAATTTTCTTTTTATCTTTTGTTGTTTGTGAAAAAGCAATAAAATTAAAAAAAAGGAAATAGAGTAAT
>WFZY01000233.1 GCA_015489265.1 Flavobacteriaceae bacterium
AAAAACATCAGTTTTGTTATATTTTGTTCCATAAAAAAGCGGATTTTCATTTTTGGCACACTCTTTGTCCCATATCTTTATATGAAAAAAGGACTAATCATATTATTAATTTTAAGTTTAGGAATCAGCTCTTGTAATTGGACTAATCGTGATGATACCTTAGATACGCCTGCAACCGGCTTGACGGATTTGTTGCAATCTTATGATTTGTGGTATGTCGATATAGACCAAACCACCGGACCCGGTAATGTCAGCTTTGTTTCCAAAGCATTTACCCTGAGTTTTATGCCCAATTACGAAGTCTATGCCAATAACAATATCGCCGGACTGGGACAAACAGGCAACGGCTATGGTATCAGCATCGGCACCTATCGTGCTTATGACCGTGACGGTATCCTCAGTATCACCGATGATATTGCCGGCACTTATGATTTTGAAGTTAAACAAATTGACAACTATACCATTAGACTAACCAACCGTGCTGCCAATGTTAGTTACTTGCTGACCGGCTATCAGAAAAACGAATTTGATTATGATGGCGTATTTTATGACAATATCACCTATTTCTTACAAGAATATGAAGCGTGGACTAAAACTGATGCCGATATCGTCAGCTCGTCGGCACCTTTTGTGTTTGAAAACCATTTACGGTTTTATGTCAGCGGCAACACCAATGTTTTTGAGTCGTCGGAATCTCCAACCAATATCCCGACCGGTCAAATTTATTGGGACTATGCCGGTGAATATGAAGTCTTAAACACGTCGCAAGAAAACCGAAAAGAATTGCTGTTATACTATGACATCAACAACGAACAAGAAACTTTTATCTTAAAAATTTTGGATGATCAAAATATTCAATTGCATAATATGCAAACTGACAATATCTATTGGTTGACCGGACGCGGTTATATCCAATACCGACCTGCGGCTAAACGACTTATTAAACAATCAAAAAAAGTTTCGAGATTGACGTATTTAAAAAAATAATTGAAATTTCAGACCAAATTACTCTTGCACTTCCATATTTTCCAATATTAAAAAGTTAAAAGGATATGAACCCAAAAAATTTATACGACTAAGTGATACCAACAAATTTGGGATACTTCTTTGTTTGAACCCCGTAGGGGTGACATTTTTATAGCAAAATAATGATAAACATTCGTTTGAACCCCATAGGGGTGACATTATTATAGACAAAACAATAAAAAACACACCTTTGAACCCCATAGGGGTGACATTATTATAACGAATCCTTTTGATTATTTAATTTCAAACCTCATTCAACAAAATACCATAAAACTATTTTTATAAGATTTCAAGCCCTAAACCGGCTTTGATACCCCGAACTCACATACAATCCCGCTAAAACCGTCAAATACAAAATAAATGCCGTCACTTGATGTGTTACCGCCAAACTAACCGGCACTTTGAGCAAGATTACCAACACCCCAAAAGTATATTGTAAACTAATCAGCAATATGAATAAACCCAATATGGTTTTTAATTTGCCCGAATGCAGTTGTTTGCGAACTTTTACGTAAAAATACAAGGCAATCAACAAAATAACAAAACCTAACCAGCGGTGCATAAACTGCACGGTTGCCGGAAAATTGATTAAACTGGACCAACCGTCGGTATGAAATACTTGTTGGACAATATCCGGAAGCCACTTCTGCCCCATTTTGGGATAAGTCGGAAAAACATGACCGGCTTTCAATCCGGCGGTAAAGCCGCCATAGGCGATTTGAATAATGAGTAAAAACCAAATACCCATCAAAAATTTATAAACTTTCGGAGAACGAACAGTCGTATGATTTTGCCATTTTAACTCAAAAACCGTCCAAACGATACTGGTTAAAACAATCAATGCCACAAACATATGCAGCGCCAAACGCAAATGGTCGACACTGGTATTTTCAACCAAACCGCTCTTGACCATATACCAACCGGCAAAGCCCTGCAATCCGCCCAAGGTAAAAATCAATAAAAGCCGGCGCAACAATTTTTTGTTTTGAATACGTCCTGTCCACCAAAAAAACACAAAAGGCACAAAAAACACCACACCTATCAACCTGCCGAGCATCCTGTGCGTATATTCCCAAAAGAAAATATGTTTAAAATCTTGCAAAGTAAAGTAATGATGCACCTTTTGATATTCAGGTATTTGCTTATAGCCATCAAAAGCTTGTTGCCATTGCGCTGCATTCATCGGTGGTAAGACGCCCTTTATAGGCTGCCAAGTTACTATTGATAAGCCGGAATGCGTCAAACGGGTAATCCCCCCGATAATGACCATCAACAAGACCATTAAAGCACCGAGTATCAGCCAATTGGCTATTTGATTTTGGTATTTTTGATTCATCAATCTTCTTCTTTCAACAATACGGCTAAATCATCTCTTAACCGGTTTACATCATTGACATTAGTGCCGTCATAATAACCGCGTATCAAACCTTTGCCATCCACTAATACAAATCTGCCCGAGTGCAAATAACCGCCGGGCTCCGTACTGTCTTTTTGCATCCCGAGATAATATCCTTTGATACCTACCTTGTAAATACTATCCATAGGTCCGGTTAAAAACATCCAACGTTTTAAATCTGCCCGGTGTTCTTTGGCATAAGCTTTTAGCGTGGACGGCGTATCTCTGTCGGGGTCAACGGTAAAAGACAACATTTGAAACGGCAGATAATCCTTGGTCATTTCTTGTAACCGTTGCATCTGTGACGACATCACCGGACAAATACCCGGACAAGATGTAAACATAAAATCTACCACATGCACTTTACCGGTTAATTGCCGACTGTCAAAGGGCACGCTATCTTGATTTAACAACACGAAATGCGGAATTTTTTGATAAACCGTATCACCATTAACGATTTTATATTTCGATAATACCGGTAATTTTTCTACGTGCTGATGACAAGAAAACAGCAAAAAAGTCAATATTAAAGCGGACAAAAATTTTTTCATTTAACGGTAGTTTTTTCTTAAAAATTTGACCAAATACCACAACAGCACAAACGGAATAACCACCAACATACCGGTGGCTATCAAGTATGATTTTTTCTCGTCCTCGGTAA
>WFZY01000234.1 GCA_015489265.1 Flavobacteriaceae bacterium
AAAAAGACCGCCCAAAGAGGACGGTCTTGAAGGTTTTTGTAAAAAAATTATTCACGAATCAATCGGTAGGTTCCTTGCTTGTCGCCCATATGGACGTTGAGCAGGTAAACGCCTTTGGGCAAACGGGAAATATCCAAGCTGTTCGTGGAAGGATTTTCCATATTCATCAGCACCTGACCCGTAAGGTTGGTGATTTGAACGCGATCCACACTTTGCGAAGCATTCCAACGGATAATGCCCGTGGTGGGGTTAGGGTAGAAGGAGAAATCGCTCTTTGTAAGTTTGGTTGCTTTAAGTGTGGAGTTACCGGAAATGTTGATAGTGTAGGGGCCTTCATCACCATCGGTATAATGACTATAATATCCAACATTCACATAATAAGTGGTATTATCCGATGGTGTGAATGTAAGGGTTTCGGTACCGCCACTATAAGCATTGTCCGCGTCTGCTACACAAGTAAAAGAGCCGCACGAACCGGTATAAACCGCTACTTCGGCATTCCAATCGGTAGGATCCACTTCGATGGTAATATCACCATTGGCCGTGCCTACGGTGAATTTATACCAAACACCGTCATTCATTCCATTATTATAATTTCCATCATCACAAGCGGTTATCATGCCGTCATTATTGGTATCGTATGTTGCATCTTGCGTATAGCTATAAGGTAGAGATGCAACTTCAATGGCTCCGGAACAAGCATCATTGGCCGGAATATCTCCTACGACGGCACATATATTAAATTCACCATGACGGTCGTTGCCATACTCCCAAACGCGTACATAATATGTGGTACCAGGTGTTAAATCCGTTCTTTTGATTTGAGAAAAAAGACCCGGACCGCCATCATCATTACAATCCAATAAATTTAAATTATTGCAATCACCTTCATACAATGCCATGCCTGTATCAGAAAGATTACTTCCGGAAGCTCCACTTGTGGTAATAACGATCATTTGGTCGGAAGTTAAGGTAGAAGGTGTTGTAAACGAAAACCAAACATCACCACCTTGATAATTGCCACAACCCGGCGCACTAACACCCGAATCCGTCGCACCTAAATTGTCGGCCAAAGTATTGGTACATGAGGTTCCAACTGTAATTGTAGTGGCATTATCACAATTATCATTAGCCGGCGGACAATAATATTGAATATGATCCGAAGATGAATAGTTCGAATCATCATCATTTGATACGGTGAATGTAACATCGGTTCCTTCGGCATAAGGGCCAAAAGTGACTGTTCCGGGAGCCGTGAGTTGTTGGGTTGCACTTCCTTGATCATCGGAAATCGTTACGGATGATGCACCTCCCAGGTCGGTAACATTAACATCCACAGAAAATTGGCTATTGTTACAATCGGGAACTTCGGTTAATGTAAATGTTGGATTTTCATAGAGTGTAGCCGTGCTTGCAAGTGTAGGTGAACTAAAACAAAAGCCCCAGTTCCAGCCATTTCCACCGGTTGTATCATCATTATAAATAATGCGGTATTTAAAGCCACTTAATTGGGAAGCCGTAAACGATGAAATATCCAGGGATGTGTTATAATGTTCAGGCGTTCCATTGCAATACGTGTCAGTAGGAGCACCTTGTGTATCTTGATTGGGGAATTGATATAAAAGTTCCCAGTTATTTGCATCAGCATCCCAATATTCGATGGCTAAATATTCATCATTGTCAATATGATTATAAACATAATTACCGGAAATTACAATATAATTTTCCCCGGCAGATTGAGCAGCCGAAAGATCAATAACCGGCGATTCGGCTGCAATCACATCATGCGAACTACTTCCCGTATCGTCATCGTCATAAGCAAAATGGTCCGATGTGGTAGGATCCGCTTCAATGTCTTGCGGGTTTGAACCGGTGTGCGCAATTACATTGAGCGTCCAGTTGGTGTTCGGCCAGTTGGCCGGTTCGTTTACTGCTTGGCTGTTGCCTTTCCACGAAAAGGCAAATGCCAAGAACAAACTCAAAAGAATAGTTTTTCTCATAACATCTCGTTTTAGGGTTATTGTGATAACAAAAGTAAAAAAACTTTTTATTCAAAAGAGGATTATTATTTATTAAAATCCGAAATTAATAATCATTCAAAAATATTTCATTTTTATTGATAAATCAATAATTTGAGGAGGTTTAGGGAGGTAAAGATTTTTTGATTAATAATGAAATTGCCGATTTGAAATAAATCCCTTATCTGCTATTTCGGCCGAAAACTGACAAAATCCTTCTTTTGAACGCGTGAAAACGCTAACTTTGGGCAAAACCAAAAGAAATTCATTATGAATTTACACGAATATCAAGGCAAAGAAATTCTAAGCCGCGCCGGTGTGCGCGTTCAACGCGGATATGTGGCCACCACGCCCGAAGAAGCCGTGGAAATGGCCAAGAAACTGGCCGAAGAAACCGGTACCAAATATTTTGTTATCAAAGCACAAGTGCATGCGGGCGGACGCGGCAAGGCGGGCGGTGTCAAACTGGCCAAAAACCTGGACGAGGTTTACCAAAAAGCCAAGGAAATCCTGGGTATGCGCCTGGTTACTCCGCAAACGGGTAAGCAAGGTAAAATCGTTCATCAGGTTTTGGTGGCCGAGGATGTTTACTATCCCGGAGAATCGGAACCCGAAGAATATTATATGTCCGTGATGCTCAACCGCGAAAAGGCACGCAATATGATTATGTATTCGCCCGAGGGCGGTATGAACATCGAAGAAGTGGCCGAAAAGTCACCCGATAAAATTTTTATCGAATACGTTGACCCTGCGCACGGCTTGCAGGATTTCCAAGCACGTCGCGTGGCTTTTAACCTTGGTCTGAGCGGTCAGGCCTTCAAGGAAATGGTCAAGTTCGTTAAAGCGCTTTACAAGGCCTATGTGGACAACGATGCTTCTTTGTTCGAAATTAATCCCGTTCTCAAAACCTCCGACAACAAAATCCTGGCGGTGGACAGCAAGGTGGTTATCGACAACAATGCGCTTTTCCGCCACAAAGACATTGCCGCCATGCGTGATGTGCGCGAAGAAAACCCCATCGAAGTGGAAGCCAAAGAAGCCGGACTCAACTATGTGGCCCTTGACGGCAATGTGGGATGTATGGTCAACGGTGCGGGATTGGCCATGGCCACCATGGATTTGATCAAACAATCGGGTGGTGATCCGGCCAACTTCCTGGATGTGGGCGGAACCGCCGATGCCGAACGGGTGGAAAAAGGATTCCGCATTATCCTCAAAGATCCCAAGGTTAAAGCCATTTTGGTCAATATTTTCGGGGGCATCGTCCGTGCCGACCGCGTGGCCCAAGGTATTGTGGACGCATACAATAATATGAAAGGCGAAATCCACGTGCCCATCATCGTGCGCCTGCAAGGCACCAATGCCGACAAGGCCAAGGAACTCATCGAAAAAAGCGGTATTCCCGTCCATTTCGTTACCGAATTCCGCGAAGCGGCCGACAAAGTCAAGGAACTTGTAGGTTGACAGAGCATTTCATTTATTAAAAAATATAATGTATAAAAATCCCGCTTCCTTAGGCGGGATTTTTTTTGTGTAAAAAATTTTTATTATTTTTATCCTGACAAAACTTAAAAACAGTAACTTATGTTTCCTTTGGTTGACTGGACGCTGGCAAATTTAATGGGTATCTTCTTTTTCCTGGTTATCATCATCCTTGGCGCTTGGGTAGGATGGATTATTTACAAATCCGGGAAAAAGTAAACAAGCCCGCATCAAAAAACCGGCCATAGCAATAGGGCCGTAAGCAAAGTGAGCAGGGATGTTCGTTTGAGCATCTCATTAAATAATTTTGGTTCGTTTTTTCGCATCAATCCGTAGGATTGCCACCACAATAACAAGGCGGGCAAAGGTGCCAAAAAACCCGTTTTATATTCCGGTTGGCGTATGGCTAAATAAAGCAAAAGCAAAAAACTTACCATCAACAGAGCGCGATGGTAGGCAAAAGCGTTTTTGGCGCCCAATTTGACGGCCAAAGTATGTTTCCCGGTTTGCAAATCGGTTTCCCTGTCGCGCATATTGTTCAGGTTCAACACCGCTACGCTCATCAACCCGACGGCCAGGGCGGGATACATTACATTCGTATCCAAGCGGCCGGTATAAAGATAATAGGAACCCGCCACGGCCACAAGGCCGAAAAATATCAACACGAACAAATCGCCCAAGCCGGCGTAACCGTAGGCCTTGCGTCCCACGGTGTATTTAACCGCCGCCCAAATGGCCGCCAAACCGAGCAGAAAATAGGCGGCAAATACCATATCAAAACGCCCGAAAGCAACCACCAACAAGGCCAAAGTGCTCATCACCGATAGAATGGCCGTAAGGACAACGGCCCGCTTCATTTCGTCCGCACCGATAATGCCCGATTGAACGGCCCGTAGCGGCCCTTGGCGGTGCTTGTCGGTGCCTTTGACGCCGTCGCCGTAATCATTGGCCAGGTTGGAAAGAATTTGATACAACGATGCCGTGAGCAAACTCAACGCAAACACGCCTGGACGCCAAGCGCCTTCGCGTACAGCCATAGCCGTTCCGGCCACAATGCCCGCCCACGAAAGCGGCAATGTGCGCAAGCGCAATGCGGCGATCCACATGCGGGTTTTGGTTTTCATCGGCGCCAACGTTTTCGTGCTTGTTCCAAATCGGCCGGGGTGTCGATGCCGGCGTAATCAAAACCGGTTGGTAAAATACGGATGCGTAATCCGTTTTCCAAAAAGCGCAGGTTTTCAAGGCGCTCGGTTTGTTCCAAGGTCGTGGGCGGCATCTGCGCAATGCGTTGCAAAACTTCGGCGCGGAAAGCATAGATGCCGATATGCTTGCAGGCACCCCTAAAATGTCCGTCGCGCGGATATGGAATGGGCGCCCGAGAAAAATACAAGGCGAAACCTTCGCCATCGGTTACCACCTTGACGTTGTTCGGATTATGAAACACCGTTTCATCGGTAACGGGCCGGCAAAAGCTCAAAATATCAATTTCCTTCGCCCTGTCGGCTTCAAAGGTCTGACGGATACGCAACATATCGGCGGCCGGCACAAAGGGTTCATCCCCTTGGATATTGACAAAAACGTCCGCCTTCATTTCACGCGCGGCTTCGGCAATACGGTCGGTTCCCGACGGATGGGCTTGCCGGCTGATAAAGGTTTCGCCGCCTGCGGCTTCCACGGCGCGGGCGATTTCCGCACTGTCGGTTACCACCACCACACGGTCGAAAGCTCCGCTTTCGGTAGCGCTTTGCCAGGTGCGCACGATCACCGGCTTTCCGCCCAAATCCTGCAAGAGTTTACGCGGAAAACGTTCCGAAGCCAAGCGAGCCGGTATCAGGCAGATAATTTTCATCGGGCGCCCCATTGGTCCAACAAGCGTTTTACACGTGATGAATGCCAGTCCATAGCTCCCGTTTTTTTGACGCGCATAATGCCGTTTGCATCAATGATTACGGTAGTGGGAATAACACGCGAACGCAAAGGCCCGGGCGTGTTCGACGCACGGAAATAAAGCGGAATGTTCAGTCCGCGTTTTTGCAGGAAATCCCGGGCTCTTTCGGGACTGTCCAGGGAAACAAAAACGAAATGCACCTTTTGGCCGTAGTCCCGGTACAAGGCCGCCAACGAAGGCAATTCGGCCACGCAGGGCGGGCAGCTAACCGACCAAAAGTTTATCAGCACGGGTTTTCCGCGCAAATCCCCGAGCCGTAGCGTATTTCCACGGGCGTCAGCCAGGGTCCATTGCAGGGCCGTACTGTCCAATTTTACCTGTTCGTCCTTGTCCAGCGTAAGTCCTTCGATGCTGATGCGTGCCTTGCCCACCATTTCGGTCAGGAAGATGCGCACCGGATTTTGCGGGACAAAAATCATATAGGCCAAAAACAGCACAAAGGCAATGTCCCACTTATGTTTGACGGCATATTTTTTCCAATCCATCGCAGCCGGTTTGTGTAGCACAAAAGTAACGAAATCCTACGGAAGTGGTTTCGGGTATTTTTTAGGGCGCCCGGCCGCGCGCGTTCTTGCAAGCCGCGTTGCTTCATGGTCATTCGCACCGCGGCGCAATCACGCGGCGGCCGCCGCGTGCTCCGCTCCTATCTTGCTTGCATCCGTCGGTTTTTGTAGGGCCGGCGCCGTGGTCTCCTGCGCTGCGAGCCCCCGCCGCCGGCACAAAAACATCGCCGGCTGCCGCGCAAGGATACCGCTACGCCCGCTGGCGCGGGGAATAAGTAATTTTTTGTTATTTTTGGGGAGGGAAATGGAAAAGGTAATGATACACAGCCAATTTCGGGGATTAAAGTGAATATATATAGAGGTTATCGCCAATAAAAAAACAAAAACAAAGAAAATTTTGAAAATAGAATGGGTGAAATATTGATAACTGGTGTTTGTGGATTTATTGGTTTTCATACTGCAAAAAAATTATTAGAAAAAGGATGGCAAATAATTGGTATTGACAATATGAATAATTCATATGATACCACTTTAAAAGAGTATCGCTTATCTGAACTCAAAACGTTCTCAAATTTTATTTTTTACAAACAAGACATTGCTAATCTTGAAAAATTAAAAAAGATATTTGCTCAAAACGAAATTGAGAAAGTTATTCATTTAGCAGGAAAGGCAGGAGTTAGAAAAAGTTTAGAAACACCACTAGAATATATTAGCTCAAATATTGTAGGAACGGTAAATTTATTAGAATTATCGAAAGATTTTAAAATTAATTGTTTTATAAACGCATCTTCATCTTCTGTATATGCAGAAAACGAAATCCCATTTGTTGAAACCAACTGCATTAATAAAATAAGTTCCCCTTATGGAGTGACAAAACGAACAACTGAACTTTTTACTTACTCATATCATTTAAACTATAATTTAAACATTATAAATCTACGATTTTTTACAGTTTATGGAAAAATTGGAAGACCTGATATGAGTATTTTTAAATTCATAAAATTAATTGACAGTAATAAGCCTGTCCACATTTTTGGAAATGGAGAACAAACTAGAAGTTTTACGTATATTGACGATATTGTTGATGGAATAATTAAAGCAATAAATTTAAAAGGTTTTGAAATTATAAATTTGGGTAATAATAAAAGTTATTCTTTAAATTACCTTATTCAGTTAATTGAAAATAAATTAAACAAAAAAGCAAAGATTATATACTTAAATAAGAACAAATTGGATATGACTGATACATTGCCTGACATACAAAAAGCAAATAACCTATTAAATTGGCAACCTAAAATAGATTTAAGAGAAGGCATTTCAAAAACTGTAAATTGGCATATTGAAAACAAAGAGCTTGTAAACAAAATAGTTTTATATGAATAATGAGACTAAAATATATATAATAATCACCACATCAAAAAAAAGAACGTCACTGTTGATAAATAGAGCTTTAAAATCTATTTATTCTCAAAAAAATATAAGTGGAGAAAACATTGAAGTAATAATTGTAGATGATAACCCAATTGAATCAAAAAATGCTTTTTCAGAAGAATATGAAATAATTAAAAATAAGGTTTCTGAATTAAGGAATATCCACAAATTAAAAGAAAATCAATTTAAAACATTTGTGATAAAGAATAAAAGAAAACAATTTTTTTCTGGAACAGGTGCTTGGAATACAGGAATTGATTTTATAAAAAAACACAGGCAAGAAAAATTATCATATACTGCAATACTGGATGATGACGATGAATACAAGATAAACTATTTGTCAGAGTGTCTAAGACATACTAACAAGAATACAATTGCAATTTTTGCACCTATCATTTGGAAAGAATCAGTAATTGAACGAATACATTATATCAAAAAGGAAGAATTAACACCAAGACATTTTTTTATAGGAAACCCTGGTGTTCAAGGCAGTAATATGTTTTTTAAATCTGAATTATTAGAAGAAATAGGTGGATTTGATGAAGATTTACCTAGCACCACTGACAGAGATTTAATGATAAGATTTCTTGATCATGTTGAAAAAAATTACAACAAATCTAATATGGTCGTTCTAAGAGAACCGTTAATTATTCATTATGCTGACGGAAAAGATAGAGTAACCGATGATAAAATAAAGAAAAAACAAGGATTGGATTTATTCTATCAAAAATATAAACATCGTTTTTCAGAGACAGACTTTTTAAAATCACTAGAAAGAGCCAAAAAGTTGTTCGGATATGAATATAAAGGGTAAGATAGTAATAGGTATGCCATTGAAAAATGGTGCATCAACCATTAGAAGAGCTGTTGCATCTATTTTTAGCCAAAAAAATGTAAATAGAGAAATTTTGCTTGTTATCGCTAATGACAATTCAACAGATAACTGGAAAGAAGAAATACTGGATTACTTAAATACTGATAAAGTAATAATAAAAAATGTAGATTTTGGTAAGTCCTATAAAGTTAGAAATTTTTTAAATAATTTTATCCGTAATGAAATCGAAAATGTAGATTATATCGGAAGACTTGATGCAGATGACTATATTGTAAATAATACAGTTCTTTCCGAAATTGAAAAAATTATGAATAAATATAATCCCGATGTAATTATTTCAGGTAACAAACTAGCTATTGATAACAAGATTATTGATAGAATAAATTTTGCAGATAGAAGATTATTAGATCTTCAATTTTTAGAATCAAAATTGGAGTTAATGGCAGAAGGCAATCCGCTAGGAGAATTACCGTCATGTAATACTTTTATAAAACCATCCGTAAATATTGAATACAAAGATGTAGAAAGTGCAGAAGATCATTGGTTTACTGTTGATCTACTTTTAAATAAGGATAAATATAATATTTATATTGCAGAAAATATTTTGTATGCCGTTTATTCTCTAAGTGGAGATTTAACCAATCTAAATAAAAAAAAATATAAATATCTAAAAAGCAGAAATTTATTATTAAAATATTTTATGGACTATGAAAAGCAAACATAGAATACAAAAAGCTGTCAGGATTCTGGAAAAATTAGGAATTTATAAGCCTATATATTTGGGAGCTGGATTTTCCGGAGTTGTATTTCACGATGGGAAATATGTATATAAAGTTCATATCCCACTTGCTAATAATAATTATGGGGAAATGGATGGAATATTATACTTATTAACTAGATTAAAAATTTTTGATGACTCTATTCACTTTTATAAGCTAGAAAAACTTTATGTTGATGAAGTATTAATACTAAAATACTTGTATGAAAAAGATGAGGGAGTGGGAACCATACAAGAAAATGAATTTATTGATTTTCTAGCGGAAATGTGGCAAAAGAAAATTATATGTAAAAGTATAACAAAAGAGAAAAATTTTATTCGGGTAAATGGTATTATAAAGTTTATTGATTATGAAATTTTGCCCTATAATGATAATTTGTTTCTTAATTTAGCCGCAAGAGCATTTTTATATACAAAATTCCCCGATAAAACGGAACTAGAATATAATAAATTAAAAAGAAGCATCATTAATAACTTTACGCATCCCGTGCTTGGAGGTTTTGATTTATTTCTAAAAAAACTATTTACTAAAATTACATTTCAAAATAGAGATAACGACCGACAAGACAGTATTCCCCTTGTTACTTCTGAATCTATATTTTGGGAAAATTTAGATTCGGGAAAATTTATTACCGAATTCAAAATTGAAGATAAAATTACTCCCAGAAAAATTACTCCCAGGAAAATTACACTTAATCAACAAAAAAAGAAAGTAACATTATTAATTAAAGCCTGTGCCCAAGACAGTCCTACAATTTATATGCAGGTAAAACACATTGTGCATCAATTATCTTCCCCAAATAAATTTTATGAAATTGTAATAGCAATTGATAAAAAAGAAAATAATTTTCTTAGACAATATACAGACAAAGGAAACCTAAAAGAATTATATGAAAACATCAATAAGTTAAAAGAAGAAAATATCATTGATTATTACATTGAATTACCTGAAAGTGAAATTGAAAAAACGAATTATAAATGGTTTAATCTTAAAACAAACTATACGCATACATATAATAATATACCGGTGACTGCACAAATTTTTGCATTTGAAAAAGTTAAGGGTGATTATATTCTACAAGTTGATAGCGATGTTTTAATAGGAAGAGAAGATTATAATCATTCTTTCATTGATGACATGATTAGTGCATTAGAAGCAAACAAGGATGCTATTTCTGTGGGTTTTAATATTTATAAAGGAAAATCTGTTGAATTCACTCCTTATAGAGCGAAACCGGGCGAATACAAGCCGGAAGTACGTTTTGCATTATTACATAAAAAGCGACTTCTAACCTCTCTTCCCTTACCTAATAACTTAATTAATGGAAAATTAAAATTAGGATGGTATCATGCATTGCACTTATACCAAAAAAGATATATGAAATCATCGTTAAGAGGTGGAGATAGAAGAAGTTATTATATTCATCCTCAAAATTATAGAAAAAAATGTCCATATCTTTGGGCAATTATTATGGATAGAATAGAGAAGGGATTTATTCCAGAAATCCAAAAAGATGAATTCGATCTTGCGGGTTCAATTTACGATTGGGCAATTCCTAAACGAAATGAGGATATTGTTGTAGTAGTAGTTATTAATAAAGAAACAAATATTGATAAATTTTTTAGATTCTATAAAAGTTTAAAAAATCAATCATTTAAAAATTTAGGAATTATTATTATAAATACAGACAATAATTTATTGAAAGATAAGATTATTTTTTCGTATGTTAAACGGGATAAGAATACTACGTATATAAACTCCAAAATAGAATTGCCAAATTTGGAAGCTCTTTATATTGCCATTCACTATTTTATTAATAATCTAGATACATATGTTTTACTAGCAAACCCTAATGATTTTTTTGTTGGCAACAATTCAATCCTAGAAATATTTGAAAGATTAATACTTTATAAAGGTGATATTCTTATTGGAAAGTCATTAGGTAAATATAATTTAAAAAATAATGGATATTTATCTGTTGATTTTTTAAATCCATATAATTACAATTCGAATCTCTATAACCTTCCTAAGGTTTTCAAAAAAAAATTGTTTGAAGAATTAGGACCTTACTCATTTAAAAAAGAAATAATTATAAATGACCGATTTGCCAATTTTGAACGTCTATCCAAAAAATTTTCTTGGTTTGAAGACTATGAGTATATTAATCTATTTTCGATTTTAGTTAATTATTCTCAAAATCCAATTAGATTTGAT
>WFZY01000235.1 GCA_015489265.1 Flavobacteriaceae bacterium
CGTCAGTACTCTGCCATACCGAAGTCACACCATAATTGGATAAAGTCACTATGATGCGTTGCGCATTATCAGCTATATCAATACTCGATATAAAAGCATCGGGAAAAATACCGGCACCTAATTCAACAGCTGTTGGTGTGGTATTAATATTGGAAACTTTATATAAATGACCATTTGCCGTTGCAATTAAAAATTGATCAGAATCTATCAATTTAATAGCAGAAAAATATTTGGTTGCCGTTGTTGGTAAAGTTATAAATTCACCGGTTTCACTATTCAAAATATCCGTTAGTTTTAAAACTTGGTTTAAACGATTGTTATGTAAATCAGAAGCAATTGCCCATATCACATTATTTTGCGAATCGTAATCAAATGTAGATGTAAACAAACCGGAAGTGTAACTGTAAATCCAGTTTTGTTGACCGGACATAAAATTATATACTTGAAATTGGTTATCATAAGTAGATGTTATAATAACCGGTTCATCTATATCAAACTTACAAAAAGCACCATCACCTCCTTGAATCATATCCGACTCGGAAATTGGTTGTCCGTAATATCCTACAGTACCATTATCTTGTAAACCACCGGCTAATATCTCTTGACCGGCAGCATTACCGATTGCTGCTGAATAGAATTGTAAGGTTACATAAGATTTATCGCGTTTTTGAAAAATAATGTTATTACTTGCAGCATTATCAGTATAAAAAATACCCCCATCCGTAGCGATAGCCAATTCATCGGAAGAATCCGATAAGAAAATAATGCGATGAATATCACCATGTACATAATTATCACCACCACCATAATACATAGCGGTCCAATCCGATATTTGTTGCCATGTATTGGCATTATCATCGGATAAATAAGTATCTAATCCCCCTATAAAAATACGATTTTCATTATTCGGATCAATAGTAACCGAAAGTGCATGCCAAGCCAAATAAGCCCAATTACCTACTGATGAATTATAAGGCACATTTTTCATTTGCCAAGTTTGGCCACCATCAGCAGACACAGTCATCAAATTACAAACCGTTTGCGGAAAACTTTCAATGGTTTCTTGCATAGACTTAGCAGCAAACAAAGCATAAATTTTATTGGGATTGGAAGGCGCTGATGCTAACTTAACTCTGCCCGGAATATTATATATTGATTCTTGACCGATTAATTGGCTAAATTGATTAATATCTGTCCAACTTCCGAAATTTCCGGTATCGGATACCAGAATATGACCACCACCTATATCGTCAAAATTGCGTTTAGTCCCAACCAAAATTTTTCCGGAACCGGTTATTTCAATATCAGAAACAGCATATACTTTATTCGTCCCGGGAACATTGGGCAAAACCTGTTCCCAAGTTTGTCCACCATCAGTAGAACGATAGAGTCCTTCAGTGGGTTGTGCCGTAAAATCTGCACCTCTGTATTTGCCAGAAACGACTCCTGCATAGATGACGCTTTGACCGTTTTCATTTTTAATAGCTAAATCGCTGATATAAGCAAAACCGGAAGTTGACATTAAACGTTGAAAAGATTGTCCACCATCACTAGATTTCCAGATGCCATATCCTCTACCCGACGATTCACGGTACATATCGACAATAGCCGTTTCATATTCGCCGGTACCAACATACATTATTTGCGTATTGTTAGGGTCAAATACAATGGAACTGATAGACAAGGTTTCCCAGACATCACCAACCGGTGTCCAAGCTGTGTTTGCATCACTGATATCCTGATTAACCCATAAGCCACCTGTAGCACTACCTGCCCATAATTTATGATGATTGGGGTCATTGGGGTCAATACAAATAATTTTAGTACGCCCCCCCATATCTGCCGGAATTTGTGTCCAGTTTAAAACTTGTCTGTTTGAGTTAGGCCGGTATACCATTTTTGTTTCAGCCATAGCTACGGGAAATTTTTTATAAGGTATTTTTCCGGTTACCGGATCTTTCATCATTTCCAAATCTCTTAAAGCCGCTCTAACCGGCATATCAAATTGCGACTCTTTTTTCGTAACTAAGTGATTACTTATTTCTAATTTATTATTTGAAAGTTTTACAAGAAAAAAGCTTCCCGATACAATAAAACCGGAAAACAAAAAAAGGATAAAAAATCGTTTCATAAAATATTTTTGGTAAATATAAGGATAGTTTACAAATAATAAAATGTTTTAATAAATTAAAAAAAACTTTGATCTGAAATTAAAATATGATTTATATCAATTTTAGAACTGTTTTAAATAGTATCTTTGTGTCAAACATAAAAAATACCAACTATGACAATTTTAAAAACTTCCGTAGCAAAAAAAGTAGCTATGGCAATATCGGCACTGTTTCTGGTATTGTTCATACTACTACACCTTGCTATTAATTTGACCTTAATTTATCCGGGTAAAGAAGCTTTTGATGCAGCAGTTGAATTTATGGCTACTAATCCATTTATTCAAATTATGCAACCCATTCTGGCTTTAGGTTTTCTTTTCCACATAGCCATGGGAATTTACCTAGAATGGACCAATCGCGGTAAACGCTCGGTTAAATATGTAAACAACAATTCGGGAGCCGCTTCAACATGGGCATCACGCAACATGATTTGGACCGGTTTATTTGTATTATTGTTTTTAATTATTCACTTGCTGAATTATTTTGTACCGTTTAAAACGCAAGACGTACCTGACCATTATGCCTTAGTTACCGGTTTGTTTAAAAGTCCGGTTTATACATTATTATATGTATTGGCATTTGTATCATTAGGAATGCATTTAAGCCATGGATTTCAATCGGCATTTCAATCATTGGGAACACCGAGACAAAAATGTCATAAATTTTTGGTATGCTGTGGCAATGTATTTGCCTTTTTGGTAGCTTTCGGTTTTTCAGCAATAGCCATCTATTTC
>WFZY01000236.1 GCA_015489265.1 Flavobacteriaceae bacterium
TCATATGCTTTATTGGTTAAGCTAATAGCTTTTTTATAATACTTGATAGCCTCATTAATTTTGCCTTTCTTTTCCATTAATATACCTAAGAAATAAGCGGAGCTGAAAGAAGGTTCTATTTTATCTAATTGCACAACCAATTTTTCAAAAACAGGGTCATTGGAACAATCTTTTTTACTTAAGTTGGAAGCCGCTTTACGCAACCAAGACGGATTGGTTTTGTTTTCGTCAAAGGTACGTTTATATAACGGTACCAAGTGTTGACAGTCACCCAATTCGCCTAAAATTTTATCCATATTTTTAGCAACAATACCGTAAACCGGTTGATTTTTTCTGATTTTAGCCAATTTAATTTTTTCTTTTTTTGTCAATTCATCCGCATCTTCTTTTTTTTGCAATTCCTCCATTTGATGAGAATACGAATCAGTCAGCTCTTCATTTGTAGCCATCAAATCGTTGTATATATTAATTAAATCTTCAAAACTTATTTTTTTATTCTTATACATATGTGCTGCTGAAACAAAATATCCATAAATAGCTTTAGGATTTGTAAATTGAGTTTTGTTTATATCGTATGATTTCTTAAAAATATTATATAACTCTTCTTTACTTGCTAATTTATTGTTGAGTAAAAACAAGCCTTTATCATGATAAATTTTAGCAGTAAATTTAGAGTTTGGAAAATAATCTAACCATTTATTATATAAATCCAATAATGTATTGATATATTCTTTGACTTTTACTTCATCTTTAGCTTTTTTGGCTTTTTTCAGCTTAACTTTATAAATAATTGTTCCATCTGAATAGATTGCTTCACTGTGTTTAGGACAGTCTTTAATCAATTGGTTCCAGTATGTCAATGCCTCATCATATCTGCCGGCTCTGACATAATCATGTTCTAAACTCATGGTTACACCACACTTATCAGTTTCTTGTGCATAAAGTCCTAATGAGCTGAATAAAATAATTCCTAATAATGTGTAAATCCTTTTCATAATATTTGTGTTTAATTAATTTTTCGTTTGATAAACCAGCGGTCATTTAATGACAAACCAATATGCAAATTAACATATTGTTCTTTGACCAACCGGTCGGTAATTTTGCCTCTTTGTCCGAGTTCAACCCCGAAGTTCAAATTGGAAATACCTTTGATTGCCGGTAAGCTTAATCCAAAAGTTATGCCAAAGTCATTAATTGGAGTATCATAGAGTAGCATTCCTGTATTTTTATAGTAAGCGCCTGCTTTGTAAGTTATTCGTTTCCAATACTTGGTAATAGAATTATATTGTGGGGTATAAAAACCACCCATTCTAAAAGTAGAAGCATTTTCGTACCGGACATAAGACGGGTCAAAGAATGGATTTCTAAAATTTTGCATGCTTTTCAGATTATATTCCAGCCCTACAAACCATTGATTTTGCATACCATAACCGATACCTGCGTTAAAACTTGCCGGAAAATCTATGGTAGCATTTTTATCTGACCGGTTCAAGACTTCGACATGATCATTTCCCGTTGGAGTAGGTGTAATTAATTGGGTATGACTTTTATAGCGGGCTTTTAAATGTGTGGTCAGTCTATAATCAGCAGAAATATTTAAATAATGATGGTTTTTGAGAGGATAAGTATATAAGGTTGAAAACTTAAAACTACTACCGCTAAAATCAACATCACTGTTTTCCTTGGTATATGTATAAAGGTCAGCCGGAATCCAATAATTCTCATGATCCAGAAAACCAAAATAATATTGATATTCTAATCCAAGAGAAAGTTCTTTGGTCAGTTGATAGGCGCCTGCTATAAATATGCGAGAATTACCGCCATCACCTTTAAATGTATAAGTGCCTAATTCATCTTTTTCAAAAATTTGATAACTGCTTGAATTAACCGGTACTAACCCAAAACCAATTCCAATTTTTTTTCCGACAGGTAAACCTAAACTAAAATATGATATATTATGTGATGAAAACCACTGACTTTGAGAATGGTCACTCATATTTATAAAATTGTTGCTTAAACCGAGATTTAAATTAACGAATTTGAGATGAGATAAAGCCGCCGGATTGTTGATATTATAATGGATACTATCGGCATAAATACGAATACTACCCATAGCAACATTTTCTGTTGTCCCCCTAAATGAGGTATCTCCCAAACCATAAAAGGAATAAGGAGAAGGCGAGCCATCTTGCGCTTGTATTTGCAAGGATAATAATAAGAGTACGGTAAAAATCAACCGGTTAAATATTTTCATAAACTATTTATTCAAATTTAGTATTAAATTAAGTCCTTCAAGTAGAAGGAATTTTGAGCTTACAAATATCTTATTTTTTATGTATCTATCCAAAAGTTTCTCATTACCTCCTGTTAAATAAACTGTTAAATCCCGAAATTTTAAGTTATATTTAACAATAAACCCTTCTATTTCATTGACTAAACCATTAATAACACCGGATTGAATGGAGGTAAAAGTATCATTACCAATAAGCGGGATAGTTTTTTCACCGGCTTGTAACAAAGGAAGATTTGCTGTATAATCATGCAATGATTTGAATCGCAATTCCAAGCCCGGTGATATAGCACCGCCATAATATACATTGTTCCGGTCTATAAAATCATAGGTAACACAGGTGCCGGCATCAATAATTAATTTATTACTTTGAGGGTTATTTAATACCGAACCGGCTACCAATCCTAAACGGTCTGCCCCGATAGTTTCAGGGCTTTTATACCCTATTTTAAAAGGCAAGTTTAGTTTGGTAGACAAATATAAATATTTGATTTGTTGTGTCGTCAGCCAATCATTTAAGCCCCGTACAGGCTTACCTACTTGCGAAATAATAGCATCGGTAACCGGAAATTTTTGAACCGGACTTTTCAAATCTTTGATTAAATCATCAGGATTAGTGCGTTGAAAATGCACCAACCGGTTATTGATATCAAATATGGCTAGTTTTATGCCGGTATTTCCTATATCGATGATTAAATTCATTTTTTTATAAAAATTTTGTACTGTCATTGCAAATTTAGTGATTATAGATGATAGTGAGGAATTGTGTGTTTTATCTACTTCATAGAATACTGTGTTCTTTGATGTTTATTAACGACTTCTGATTTTATTCCTACTTGAAAGCTGAGTTTTAAGTACCGCAGGTGCGTACTGTTTGTAGGTAATAATTTTATAATTCGTTAAACTCTGTCGGCAATAACCTGTCATTGGTTAAATAAAAAATATCTCTGAACAAAAAAGAGCGATAAATCAAAATTTACCGCTCTTTTGTAAAACTTAATAAATTGTAAAAATTATTTGATAACAATTCTTTTAACACCTGATTTATTTTCACTATTTACTTGCAATAGATAAATACCTTTTTTCAAATGTCCTAAAATAACATTTTTAGTAAAAGTATTTCCCGAGTTGTTATAAACACGATGAAACACTTCACGTCCGGATAAATCAAGCAATTGCAAATTAATAAGTTTACCGGCACTTAATTGTACATTGATTTGACCGTTTGAAGGATTTGGCCAGACTTTAAACAACTCAAAATCCTGATTATCAACACCACTCAAAATTTCTTCACAAATTTCCAATGCCCACATATTTAGAGAACCTCCGTTTCCGGATACCGGATCAAAAACTTTCAAGGTCCAATCACCTTGCGCATTCTCTCCATTAAACACCGACATGGTTTCAAATGGCTTCATATCATCTCGAATAGCCGGAGGATTTGGATTACAATCTAAAAAGTTTTCGGAATTATCATCATAAACTACTTGCATATTTTGATAATTACCATTACAAGTGCCTGATTGATTCAAAATAACTTCTGTGCCTTGTGGGCTGACTAATTTTATTTCCAAATCGGAAATATTGGTATGTGTGATATCAACATAAGCTTTTACACCACTGATAGTACTGTTTTGGGTATAATTTATCTGAGATTCATAAGGGGTAGTTGATGCCGTGGTTGGAATAGTTACAGCTGTGGTATTAAAACTTTGATTGCAGTCAATTTGCAGTGTTGAAAAACTTCTCACTTCTGAAAAAACACCTGAAGCACAATCGTTTAAGGGTTTTACACGCCAGTAATAAGTGCCACCGTCAGAGATGCCGTAAGTATGCTCTTTGATTAAATAGGATGGATTGTTTACAGTTTCATCCAAAATAATATTGTTAAAATTGGCATTGACAGCTACTTGCAGTTGATATTGTTGGGCATTGGGATGTGCTTCCCAATCTAAAGAAAATGGCTTTCTTAAATCAACAGCGCCGTCAGCCGGTGCAACCAAATTTTGCGGGGTAAAATTGTTTTTTAAAACATGCAATTTCAATTCCTTAATAATCTGCTGACTACCATTGGTGCCGACTACTTCTAAATTATATATACCTGCAGTAACATTATCTAATCCGGAAATTTGTAAAGAGAAATTTCCGTCTGCAGATAAACCGGTAGGTGAAAAAGTGGCAGTTGCCCCGGCAGGCAAATTGTTTATTGAGAAATTAGTAGTACCGCTAACTGCATTAGATTTGGTATAACGCAAATTATAAGTAGTTGAGGGTGTGTTATCCGAACAAATATCACGGCTTTCACCATCGGTAGCGTTTATAGCAAAGGGGTTGGAAATACCGGTAACGATAATTGATACAACCTGCTTGTTATATTTCAAATTTCCTTTATGAGAAACCGTTATGGTATAGGTTCCCGAAGCATTATTAACTTGTATTTTTTCAAAATTATCTACTGTATTATCACCTGTGGTTGCAGCCGCACTCGGGTGAGCAGGATTAAGTTTCCAAGGATAGTAAGTTGTCCCGTTTTTAGTAACACGAATATCTAAATCATTGACCAAAGACGGAGTCGGATTATCGAGCATATCAGCAACGGTTCCTTTAATTACATGACCGGCTGGGTCAGTCCAACAGATACTCGCCATTAAAGGGTTTGTGCCATCTGAATTAACCGTAAACGAATAGGTTTCACCTTGATGTAAAGTAATTTCTTTAATGTTGGATGTCAAACCGTTATTAACAATGGCTTCTGCAGCTGCTGCTGTATTCA
>WFZY01000237.1 GCA_015489265.1 Flavobacteriaceae bacterium
CCGGCTAATTGCCATAAAAATAAAGATTTCATCGGTAGATATGCTTCTGAAAAAAACAGAATGATAGCCCAATATCGTAGTAGATAAATACCAAGCATACCGACAAAAAATATCGGAAAAATTTGTTTAAAAAACTTTTTTAATTCGGCTTTAAATTCCGTATTGGTATGGATTTTTGCCAATTGCGGATAATAATATAAACTGAAAATCGGTGTGATAAATGCTAAAACCATACCTGAAATTTTCTTAACTCCATCCCAATATCCGGCGTGCACACCCATATCATCCGGAAAAAAAGCAAAAATTTGATTTCGTATCAAAATGCTAAACAAAGGTGACACGATGGCAGTTACCAAAGCCATAATGATATAATTATAGAGCCGTTTGTAATGTGCATTTTTAGATTGTTTTAAGGAAAATTGCAACACTTCAACCATATCGGCTCTGATAAAAAATAAGGTAGCTATAAAACTGATAATCTGACTGATAAGAATCAAAATCAAAGCGCCGAAAATCTGATAGCTCATAATCAAAAATACGGCGGTAATCGCTGTTGCAATATTGGTAATGATATTGATAAAAGTAATCTTTTTATATTTTTGAAAACCGTTCAAAATAGCCATCAAAATAATATTGATAGACAAAACCGGAATCAAGATACCGGTCAATACAATCAACAAGCTGAAATCACGCGTGCCGAATAATTGCCGGTTGATAAAACTCGAAAATGCAACGATTATAATGCCGGAAATAATGGATGTTATCAGAACGATTTTATAAGCCGATGCCAAAAAAGATGACAACTGTTTCCGGTTATTTTGATATTTTGCGGAATATTTGGTAACGCCTTCCGTGATACCGAGAGTAGAAAAACCCTGTGCAGTTTGTAAAAAATTGCGAAATTGTTCGGTCAACCCGGTACCTTCCGGTCCAATATATACAGCTATAACTTTATTGATAATCCAACCACTAAGCATACGGGCAGACACGGCTAAAGCATTAAAAGCCGAGATTTTTAACCAAATATTACTAACTACTATTTTTTTAAATTTGTTCAATAGCGATTAATTTTATCAATTATATAAAAAATTTCATCATCCTTCAAGTTTTCCCGTACGGGCAAGCTCAAAATTTCACGGTGAATTTGTTCGGTTACCGGAAAACTTTCATGCTGCCACTCACTATAAGCCGGTTGTTTATGTGGTGGAACAGGGTAGTGGACAAGTGTTTGAATACCATTGTCCGATAAGTATGTTTTTAATTTGTCCCGTTGTTTTGTCCGGATGGTAAATTGATGAAAAACATGTGCTTGCGTATTAAAAATCGGTAAAATTATTTCGGGATGGTTGATATGTTCCAAATATTTGGCGGCGATATTCCGTCTTTTGTTGTTTATATTGTCCAAAGAAGGCAATTTGACATTTAAAAAAGCCGCTTGAATTTCGTCTAAACGGCTGTTGAAACCCTTGTAACGGCTAATATATTTTTGTTGCTGACCGTAATTCCGCAATTCTTTGATGATGTCTGCCAATTCAGAATCATTGGTAGTTACGGCACCGGCATCGCCCAATGCGCCGAGATTTTTGGTCGGATAAAAACTAAAAGCAGCAGCATCACCCAAATTACCGGCTTTTTTGTTACGCCAAACCGCTCCATGGGCTTGGGCGGCATCTTCTATTAACAACAAGTCATGTTTTTGAGCAATATCTGATAGCGCATCCCAATCGCTGATTAGTCCATATAAATGCACTGCCAAAATGGCTTTGGTTTTGGAACTTAATTTTTCTAAAACACGTTCAGCATCAAGGTTATAAGTTTTAATATCCGGCTCAACCAAAACCGGTTTTAAGCCGGCTTGACTGATTGCTAAAATAGTAGCGATATAAGTATTTGCCGGTACAATGATTTCATCACCGGATTGTAATTTTCCTAAAATTTTATAAGCTTCCAAAATTAAACGAATGGCATCTAATCCATTACCTGTGCCAATGGCATGTGTCGTACCGCAATAATCAGCATAGTTGGTTTCAAATTGTTGCACTTCCTGACCTAAAATATAATATCCTGCAGACAAAAATTGTTCGAATTTTTGATGAAATTGTTTTTCGTAGGGAGCGTTGAGTGATTTTAGGTTTAAAAATTCGATCATTACATCATGTCTTTTAATCTTTTATAACTGTCAAGATTTATCTCATATTGTATTTGATTCCGGATTTTACATCCGAAACTTTCTTTCCAATAAGATAAGCTTTTGTTGAGCCCGTTCTGCCCGGCTTCCGAACTACCAAAACTGATGAATTTATATGATGATTCAAAGGTTTTAATCAAATGATAAATCAAAGCGTCAACTATAGCTTTATCACCATCGGGACGGGCATGAATATATTGCAAATGAAAAACATTATTAATTAAATACACCAAGGAACCGGCTTTTAAGATGCCGTCTTGCCAAATAGTAAAAAGTTTGATTTGCTTTGGAAAAAGTTTTTGAAGTCGATTGATTTCTTCATAGGAATGTACCGGTTTGGTATTGAATTTTGACCGCAAATTATTTGATACAATTTGCCAAAAATCATACAGAAATGCTTCATCGGTTTTAATGTCAAACTGTTGTTTCAAAACTTTTTTCAGGTTCTTTTTTCGGTCTTTATTTAGTTGATAATCAACAGTATTTAAAATGAAAAATGGTTTTATTTTATTGATTTTTCCACCTATTTGATGATAAATATATAAGCTTGATTCAGAAGGATGTTTATGAAAAACAGACGGAATTGTATTGAGGTGAATTTTTTCAAAATCATTTTGTAAAAGGTATCTGAAAGCGGCTTCTATAATGGCAATCATCGGTTCAATTCGTAATTTATTGTCAAAAATAAAATCACTGTAAGTCAATCCGTTATGAGCAAAAATTTCATTTCCGATATGATGTGCCGGTAATACCGCTCGCAACTTTAAGCCCTCATAAATCATCAATGAAAAATCAATAAATCTGTCGGCGTGATAGTCCATATAATCGCGCTGGTGCAAAAACGTACCATTAGATGAGCGTTTGATTAAATCGTCCCACTCAGCTTTTAGTCCGGTATGGTATTTTTGAATAGTATAAGTCATTAATAGTTGTATATCAACAAGTTATTAAATTTATTCAGTATCTTTTCCGGCGATTCATGATAACAGATTTTTAATTGTTTTATCAATAGTTTGACAATCTCATCTCTGTCATAGTCTATACCTGTAAACCGTTTCATTGAAACAGCCATTGGCAAATTTACAAAATTGGTTTGATTTACATTGAGTCCGATACCAATAATACTTTGCAACCATTTTTGTCCAATAATTTTATTTTCTATTAAAATACCGGCTATTTTTTTACCATCTGCCAAAATGTCGTTGGGCAGTTTGATACGCACATTCGGAATGTTAAACTTTTGTAAAACTTTGACTATTGATACTGCCACTATTTGATTGAGTACTGCCTGTTGCGATAAAGCCATGTCCGGTTTGATATAGATACTTATCAAAATATTTTCGCAACATTCTGATTGCCAAATGTTTGAGTGTTGTCCGCGCCCACCGGTTTGAAAGTCGGTAAGCACATAAAAAAAATCGGATATTTTATGAGTTTTAGCGTAACTTTTTAAGAAGTCATTCGTTGATGTAATGGTATCAAATTTGATGTAATCCATATAAAATAAATAGCTTATTTTTGCAATTAAAATAAACACGAATATATGACAAAAACCGTAAAGACAGATACTCTAATCGATAAAATTATAGAAGGCATAGAAGAAGTCAAAGGGCAAAATACCACTATCATTGACCTGCGAAATATAGATAATGCCGTGGCTAAATATTTTATTATTGCCGACGGTACTTCAAATACCCAAGTAAATGCAATAGCGGATTCCATTAAAAAAACCGTTAGTAAATCACTACAACAAAAGCCATGGCATGTTGAAGGTGAAGAAAATTCCGAGTGGATTTTGATGGATTATATTGATGTTGTAGCGCATATCATGCAAAAACCCGTTCGTGAATATTATAATTTGGAAGAACTTTGGGGCGATGCCAAAGTGATGAGTTTGAAAAATGAATCTTAAAACGATTAAAACGCTATGAGTAAACAAGATAAAAATACCGGACCAAACAAAAATAAACCGACTAAACCGACCAATAATAAATCTCCTTTTAAATTTAATGTATTTTGGATTTATATGGCTATCTCCATTGTTATCTTTATGGTGATGATGAACGGTAATAGCAGTAAAGATGATAATGTATTGAGTTACAATAAGTTTGAAGATATGTTAGACCACGGCAAAATAAAAGAAGTCGTGATTGAAAACAAACATATAGCCAATGTTTTTGTAACGGATAAAGCCAAGGAAGACAACAAACCGAAAAACAAAGGTTTTTTTTCATCCCCGGTTGCCCCTGATTATGTCGTTGAAATCGGAGATTTAAAACTTTTTGAAGAAAAACTTGATAAAGCCAAAGCCAAAGGCATTCCTGTAGAATACCGTTTTAAAACAACCACCGATTATTTTATGGGATTTTTAATGAATGTCTTACCATGGATTTTAATTATCGGCTTTTGGTTATATATGATGCGTCGTATGTCAGGCGCTGCCGGTGGTAGTGGTCCCGGTGGCGGCGGTGGTATTTTCAGTATCGGCAAGTCACGAGCCGAACTTTATGATGCCAAAAAACAAGAAAAAACGACTTTTAAAGATGTCGCCGGATTGGAAGGTGCTAAAGAAGAAGTCAAAGAAATTGTAGATTTTTTAAAGAATACCGAAAAATATACCAAATTAGGGGGTAAAATTCCCAAGGGTGTTTTATTAGTCGGACCTCCCGGAACCGGTAAAACATTGTTGGCAAAAGCCGTAGCAGGCGAAGCCAAAGTACCGTTTTTCTCTTTGTCAGGTTCAGATTTTGTTGAAATGTTTGTAGGGGTTGGCGCATCGCGTGTTCGCGATTTGTTTAAAAAAGCC
>WFZY01000238.1 GCA_015489265.1 Flavobacteriaceae bacterium
TATCCACGACAAATCCGTAGCGATTAAATTGCTCGGTTTCGCCCATCATTTTTTCCGTTAAAATCGGTTTTTTTATAATACTCATAACACGCCTTTTTTAAAATTTTGCTTCAATTTCAGGAATTGCCTCCTCGGTTAAAACCAATTTTCCGGCATTTAAAATGTCATAAGTGTTTAAGCTTAAGCCATTTACAACTTTAGATTTCGGCAAATTGCGTGATGACAAAGATACATTTTTATTTGGATTAACAAATACAAATGTGGACTTTTTGTCATCTAACTTCAAGGATTTCAATACGTCAACAAAATTTTTGGTTTTAGGTGTATCGAAATCGAAAGATTCTACCACCATAATATTACCTTCATTCATCATCGTACTTAATGCCGATTTACGTGCTAATCGTTTGAGTTTTTTGTTTAATTTAAACGAATAACTTCTAGGTCTGGGACCGAATACCCGTCCACCACCTTTGAACAAGGGGTTTCTGATGGCACCTGCTCTGGCAGTTCCGGTTCCTTTTTGTCTTTTTATTTTACGTGTACTACCTTTAACTTCACCACGTTCTTTGGCTTTATGAGTGCCTTGACGTTGGTTAGCTAAATATTGTTTTACCGCTAAATAAATTGCATGCTCATTAGGCGTAATTCCGAAAATATCTTCGGAAAGTTGGACAGTTCTTCCGGTCTCTTTGCCTTTTATATCGTATACTTTCAATTCCATCATTTCTTAATTATTAAGTAAGCGTTTTTATGTCCGGGAACACTCCCTTTTACGATTAAAAGATTTTTTTCGGGAATAACTTTCATGACTTTCAAATTTTGAACGGTAACTTTTTCATTACCCATATGTCCTGCCATACGCATTCCTTTAAAAACTCTGGAAGGATCAGATGAAGCACCGATAGAACCGGGAGCTCTCAACCTGTTATGTTGTCCGTGAGTTGCTTGTCCGACACCGGCGAACCCGTGTCTTTTAACAACTCCTTGAAATCCTTTACCTTTAGAAATACCGGAGACATCGACAAATTCGCCTTCGGCAAATACGTCATCTACTTTAATTTCATCTCCTAATTTTACTTCTTTTTCAAAATCCTGGAATTCAACGACACGTCTTTTAGGAGATACACCGGCTTTTTCAAAGTGCCCTTTAAGGGCTTTAGGGGTGTTTTTCTCTTTTTTGTCATCGAAACCAAGCTGCACAGCATCGTACCCGTCAACTTCTTTGGTTCTGACTTGGGTAACATAATTCGGACCAGCCAATATCACTGTTACAGGGATATTTTTACCATTTTCATCGAAAATGCTGGTCATTCCTACTTTTTTTCCTATTATACCCGACATTATGTTATCTTATATTAGTTAATAATTCTATCAAACTTTAATTTCTACTTCTACGCCACTGGGTAATTCCAATTTCATTAAAGCATCAACAGTTTTAGGTGATGAACTGTAAATATCCAACAAACGTTTGTGGGTATTGAGTTCAAATTGTTCCCTTGATTTTTTGTTGACGTGTGGCGAACGTAGTACCGTAAAAATTCTTTTGTGTGTCGGTAACGGTATGGGACCTGTTACAACAGCACCGGTACTTTTTACGGTTTTTACGATTTTTTCAGCGGACTTATCCACTAAATTGTGATCGTATGACTTTAATTTTATTCTTATTTTTTGAGCCATGTCTTATGATTTATCCATTTACTTTTTCAATTACTTCTTCTGCAATATTCTTAGGGGTTTCAGCATAATGTGAAAACTCCATAGATGAAGTGGCACGTCCTGATGACAATGTTCTCAAAGTCGTAACGTAGCCAAACATTTCCGAAAGCGGCACATTGGCTTTAATTACTTTCGCACCTGCTCTTTCGTCCATACTTAATACCTGACCACGACGTCTGTTTAAGTCACCAACTATATCTCCCATGTTTTCTTCGGGTGTTACCACCTCCAACTTCATGATGGGTTCTAACAATACCGGTTGTGCTTTTTTGGCAGCTTCTCTAAAACCAAGTTTTCCTGCTAATTCGAAAGACAAAGAGTCTGAATCGACAGGGTGGAATGAGCCGTCTATCAAAGTGACTTTCATTGATTCCACTTCAAATCCGGCTAAAGGTCCTGTTTTCATAGCTTCTTTAAAGCCCTTTTCAACTGATGGAATATATTCTCTCGGAATATTACCACCTTTAATTTCATTGATAAATTCCAAACCTTCTTTACCTTCATCTGCCGGCTCTAATTTGAATACTATATCGGCAAATTTACCACGACCACCGGTTTGTTTTTTATACACCTCTCTATGATCTACAGAAGTGGTTAATGCTTCTTTATACTCAACTCGGGGTTGCCCAACGTTGACTTCAACCTTAAATTCTCTTCTTAAACGATCGACGATAATTTCCAAGTGCAACTCACCCATACCGGAAATAATGGTTTGTCCGGATGCTTCATCGGTTTTTACTTGGAAAGTAGGATCTTCTTCTGCCAATTTGGCTAATGCCATGCCTAATTTATCTACATCGGCTTTAGTTTTAGGTTCAACCGCTATACCGATAACCGGATCGGGGAAATCCATAGATTCTAAAACGATAGGATGTTTTTCATCTGACAAGGTATCACCGGTTTTGATATCTTTGAAACCGACACCGGCAGCAATATCACCTGCTTCAACCCGTTTAATCGGATTTTGCTTATTAGCATGCATTTGGTAGATACGAGAGATGCGTTCTTTTTTACCGGAACGGTTATTCAACACATAAGAACCGGCATCTAAGAAACCTGAATAAGCTCTAAAGAATGCCAAACGACCTACAAAAGGGTCCGTGGCAATTTTAAATGCTAAAGCGGCAAACGGGTCTTTGACGTCAGGGTGACGTAATTCTTTTTCACCGGTTACCGGATTGGTACCTTCAATAGCTTCTATATCTAATGGTGATGGCAAATAACGCATTACGCCGTCCAACATGGCTTGTACACCTTTATTCTTAAAGGCAGAACCTGCAAACATCGGAATGATAGACATATCAATAGTTGCAGCTCTTAAAGCAGCGATAATTTCATCTTCCGTAATGGAATTTTCATCTTCAAAGAATTTTTCCATCAATTCGTCATCATATTCTGCTACGGCTTCTATTAAATTAGCACGGTGTTGTTCTACGTCATCTATTAATTCTTCGGGGATCGGTATTTCTTCGTAAGTCATACCTTTGTCTTCTTCATTCCAAATAATTGCTTTTTTGGAAATTAAATCAACTACACCTTTAAAATCAGCTTCTTCGCCTATGGGGACTTGCAAAGGTACCGGATTACCACCGAGCATTTCTTTTACTTGGGTACAGACATTAAAAAAATCGGCGCCTTGACGGTCCATTTTATTAACGAATCCGATTCGAGGCACCTTATATTTATCTGCTTGTCTCCATACGGTTTCCGACTGCGGCTCAACACCATCAACGGCACTGAATAATGCAACCATACCATCTAAAACACGCAACGAACGTTCTACTTCAACCGTAAAATCAACGTGTCCGGGGGTGTCAATGATGTTTACTGTATAATTGGCACCATTGTATGGCCAAACACATTGTGTAGCCGCTGAAGTAATGGTAATACCGCGTTCTTGTTCTTGCTCCATCCAGTCCATAGTAGCAGCGCCATCATGCACTTCACCAATTTTATGACTGATTCCCGTATAATACAATATACGTTCGGTAACGGTTGTCTTTCCGGCATCAATATGCGCCGCAATACCTATATTTCTTACTTTACTTAAATCTTTTGCCATTACTGCTCAATATTAAAATCTAAAATGTGAGAAAGCTTTATTAGCTTCAGCCATTCTATGGGTATCATTTTTCTTTTTAACAGCACCACCTTCTTCTTTATAGGCAGCCAAAATTTCAGAGGCTAACTTTTGCGGATAAGATTTTTCATTGCGCTTACGTGCAAAGTTAATCATCCATTTCATAGCCAATGACACTTTTCGCTCAGGTCTGATCGGCATAGGAATTTGGAATGTAGCACCACCGACACGACGACTTCTCACTTCGACATGCGGCATCACATTTGATAATGCTTGTTTCCAGATTTCCAAAGCGGATTTTTCTTCTTCACCTTTCTTTTGATCTACAATATCCAATGCTTCATAAAACAAATTGAAGGCAAGGGATTTTTTACCGTTCCACATTAAATTATTAACGAATCTTGTCACCAAGGCATCATTAAATTTGGGATCGGGTAGAATTTGTCTTTTTTTAGGTCTTCCTTTTCTCATGTTAATTTTTTTTCAATTACTTCTTAGGGCGTTTCGTTCCGTATTTAGATCTACGTTGTTTTCTACCATCTACTCCGGCAGTGTCTAAGGCACCGCGAATAACATGGTATCTGACTCCGGGCAAATCTTTTACCCTTCCACCTCTAACTAATACTATCGAGTGCTCTTGCAAATTGTGTCCTTCTCCGCCGATGTATGCGTTTACCTCGTTGCCGTTAGTCAAACGAACCCGTGCTACTTTTCGCATAGCTGAATTCGGTTTTTTAGGCGTTGTTGTATAAACACGCACACATACACCACGTTTTTGCGGACTCCCTTTTAAAGCAGCCGATTTACTCTTCTTAGTTATTTTGGTTCTTCCTGTTCTAACTAATTGTTGAATTGTAGGCATATGTTTAATTTAATTTAACTTTATTCTTTTTCGGACGGCAAAGATAGAAATATTTTTTTGTTTTTCAAACTGATTTATATATAATTACAAAAAAATATTTTGCATATTGCAATACGGTATATTTTGAAACGTTTTAGGTTAATTGGAAGATAGGAGTGAGGAATGTATTAGTAAGTATCAAGCGAAAAAGTGGAAAGTGCGCCGCTTCAGTACAATCCGGAATAGCATCGGGATTACCGGCGACCTTCTTCTATAAATGAAATCAAGGTCATTGAATACCAAGACGAATACAAAATTTGCTATAAAACAGAAACAAAGGTCACTGAGCACCACGACTAAGGAGTGGTGTGCCCAAGTGCCGGCATCAAATAACGAATAACATCAAAAATGATAAAAACCATATAAGACATAAAAGAAAAAAATCAAACTTTTATGAACTTTTAATTCTTTTATGGTTCAAAAAAAATCGAAAATCTGAAATGAAAGCTTTCTCCGTTCTTATATTTTTATTAGTATTCGGAATTATACCGGCTCAGCATAAAACAAGCGGATTAAATAGAAATGACTCTTTATTAAATTTATTATTACAAAAACATTTATTAGGTACTCAAATAACATACGGCAAAAAAGGAGAACTCATCAAAGGTGTAGCTATCAACGATACATTATATATATATATAAACAATAAGCAAGAAAAAACCATATTAAGCAAATTACATAAAAAGCTACAAAACCTCAATGATTCATTAATAGGGTCAGGATATATATTTAACCGTTTAGAACCCGATAGTATCCGGATTCAAAATAAAACATTGCAT
>WFZY01000239.1 GCA_015489265.1 Flavobacteriaceae bacterium
AGTTTTTCCACTTCGGGCTTAACAGCATCAAGGTTTGATACGGGAATCGCATACCCGATAAATTTGCTTTTCCGGTCTTTAAAAATAGCCGGTTCGGGTTGTCGGTCTATGGTATAATACGTGTCGGTTGCCATTAATCAAAAAGTTTGACATCTTGTGTGTAATCTATGGTATATGGCACATTTAAGCCGTGGCTCACATAGTAAATTTTACCTTTATATTGTACTTTCAGCTTGTTTTTGAGCGCCGCATTGAGTGCATCGAGCAAATTGTCTTTCTTCAAATATTTCATATCAAAATCTACTTCAAGCGGCACAATAAAATCTTTTTTAGTCGGGACTTTATAAGTGTCAGAGTTCAAATTTGCCAAAAATTTATCATTGACAAATACCTTAACATCTTTAATTTGAAATTTGCCCCCAAGCAGATTCGGATTATGGTATTTGGCATTGGCTACCAAAACCAAACTGCCTTGCCGGCTTTTCTTTAAATTGATGCTGTCAATACCTTTAAATTCAGGGGCTTTTATCGTACTACAAGCATTGATTAATAGTATAATAATTGTTAAGATTGTGAGTTTTTTATACATGATTTGATGGTTATCTGGTTATTTGATTAACTGCCTGCCCCCACTATTGTCGGGGGTTATTTGATGATATTGATGAATTGATATAACTTCATAGAATGCTTGGGTTTTAATGTTTGTTCAATGCTTCATATCTTGTTTCTGCTTATGATTTAATGAATTGATGTTTTTTTTCAATTAATATTATCTTTTATCCCTTAACTCTTATCTTATAACATAATTATTCCCGCCTGTAAAAAACGGTTTTATATTGCCGGGTATTTCCCAAGCGGTCTTCTACAATTACTTTTAATTGATGCCGATAACCTTTTAATTTTTTATCGTCGAAATTATAGGTCAAAGTGCCTTTTTTATAATCATATTCCAACAAAATCCAATTGCCGTCAATATAACCGTTGTATGCTTTGATACCGGATTGCCGGTCGCCTGTTTTGAGACGTAAAAAGTGATAATCGGTCAAATTGGCATTTTCTTTAAAATTTTCGGGTTTGATATAAGGTGCAATACTGTCATACCGAATCACAAAATTACCGAATCTTTTGGTAAATGCCCTGATACTGTCATGTTTTTTGTAACCGGATACATAATAGGTCCGGTGTTTCCTGCCATATAAAGCGATATAAGCATAAGGACGTAAGCCGGATTTTATTTTTGCCAGCGGATAACGAATCAAATAGGTATTTTGCAAGGGTTTCATCGGATTTTTTATACTTAAAAGCTTTTCGGTAGCGTCGGCTTTCAGGTAAAAATTTTCATAAGACGTATGTGGTTTAAAAACAACCGACCAAGGGGGTAAATCAAAGCGGCTCTTTTTGTCAACAGCCACGTAATAAGATGTTTTATTTGGTTGGACATGTTTCACAGATTTGTCGTGAAAACTTTGCACCGGAATTTTGATAATAATCTTATTACCGTCAAAATCAGAAAGTTCTATTGTAACTTGATAATTATTGCCGGGTTCAAGTTTTAAACTGCCATTACCGACCAATTGGGTGTAAATTTCCAATGGATTATAAGGTTCAACCCACAATTTTTGAATACGACGCCGGTGTTTTAAATAGTACGGATAATCGAGTGTTGTATTGATATGCTTGGAATTGGCAAAAGAAAATTCCATCATCTCTTGTGTAAAATACGGCAAACCGTTTACCGTCATTTTAATTTTGTACAGTCCGTTTTTGTTAAACACATTATCTTGATTGTCATAAGCTTCAATACCAAAACCGATGGTTCCCCAAGCCAAAATTTTGTCGGCTAAAAATACCGAATCGTTTAAACGGGTAAAATTAAGTTTGATACGCTTACCACTTTGATTGACTTGCGATAAGCTATCCATCGGATACACAAACAAGTTGCGTATTACGGGTTTTTGCGTATCTTTTATGCGGATACCATACGCCATAGGATTGAGCGGATGTTCTTTGATATTGCGCAATTCGAAATGTAGATGCGGACCTGACGAACCGCCGGTATTGCCGCTATATGCTATGATTTCCCCTTTTTTGATGGGTAATTCTATTTTATACGGAAACAATTCTATCTCAAATTGTTGCTTTTTGTATTGTTTTTGTTTGACATAAGCTTCAATGCGGTCGTTAAAACTCTGTAAATGCCCGTACACAGACACCAAACCCGAAGGATGTTTGATATATAATGCTTTTCCATAACCGTTACGGGTAATTTTGATGCGGTACACATAACCGTCATCAACGGCATAAACCGGTAAACCTTCTTCATTGTTGGTTTTAATATCCAAGCCCGAATGAAAATGATTACTACGTAATTCGCCAAAAGTGCCCGATAAGTATAAGGGTATATCCAAAGGCATCCGCAACGAATCGGTTTGTGCGAATATACTTTGAATTGCAAACAAATATCCAAATAAAAACAGTAAGCGTTTAGGCATTATTATTGATAAGGTTTTTTAGAAATTTCAAAATTACGATAAAAATTAAAGTTTAGATTAAAGACAACTTAATATTCGTTATTTTTGAACAAAATTTAAACAAAAAATAGCAAGTTTAGTGCCAAATCCTATGCTTAAACGATTTTACATATTGTTAATAACATTTTTTTTCTTATTACCAATAAACAGCAGGGCGCAGCAAGACAGCATCCGGATAAATCCGGAAAATATCTTGGTCTATCCGGCAAAAGATTCTATTCCGGTATTTGATTTGTCGCCTGTTGTAATTTTACCCAAAATGCACTTTAACAATTACCGCGAATTAAAACGTTACTGGTGGATACGACGAAGGGTTTATAAAGTCTATCCATTTGCCAGATTGTCGGGGATTAATGTTGAAAAATTGGATAAACGCTTGGCAAAAATGTCTAAAAGTGACCGCAAACGCTATATGCAGATTGTAAAACGCTGGATCAAAAAAGAATTTGAGCCCAAACTCAAAAATTTAACCCAAAGTGAAGGACGAATCTTATCAAAATTATTTTACCGGCAAACCGGTCAAACGGTTTATGATTTTTTAAAGAAATACAAAAACGGCTGGACGGCATTTTGGTATCAAAACATTGCTAAACTTTACCATATTGATTTGAAAGTCAAATTTGACCCGTTTAACAACAAGGAAGATTATTGGATTGAATATATTTTGCAAAAAGCATTTATCAACGAAATTTTGGACCCCCAACCTAACAAATTGGGATATAAATTCATAGATTTGCAAAACAAATGGGCACCACCGTCTTTTGATAAAATTTTAAAAAATAAAAGTAAGGAAGGTTTTGGTCCCAAGTGGAAAATTAAAAAATAGAAAGTCCCAAACGGGAAATGTAAATAAATTGAAATATCAATAATCCGGTCATTTCGATACGTCCCCCCAACTTTTGTCGGTGGAACACTCAATGACCTAATAAGCAGAATCAAAGGTGGCTGAATGTCCCGACTTTTGTCGGGATGTACCGAAGCCCCGACATCAAATAACCAAATAACCAATATCATCAAATAACCAAATAACCAATATCATCAAATAACCAAATAACCAATATCACCAAATAACCAAATAACCAATATCACCAAATAACCAAAAATAAATGAGTTTACAACTAACCAAACCTATCTGCATCTTTGACTTGGAAACCACCGGTATCAATACCGCCAAAGATCGCATTGTTGAAATAGCTATTATCCGCGTAGAACCGGATGGCACCGAAATTACCAAAACATGGCGGGTCAATCCGGAGATGCACATACCTGAAGAAGCATCAAAAGTTCACGGTATTTATGATGAAGATGTTGCCGATGCCCCGACTTTTAAAGATATTTCACAAGATATTTTTGAGTTAATTCACGATGCCGATTTGGCGGGCTTCAATTCCAACCGTTTTGACGTGCCGCTTTTGGCAGAAGAATTATTACGCGCCGGCATTGATTTTGATTTGAAAACCAATAATTTGATTGATATTCAAAATATTTTTCACAAAATGGAACCGCGTAATTTGACCGCCGCCTACAAGTTTTATTGTGATGGCGACTTAACTAACGCACACTCTGCCGAAGCCGACACCAAAGCAACTTATGAAATACTCAAAGCCCAACTGCAAAAATATGACGAACTACCCAAAGATATGGCAGCATTGAGCAAATTTAGTTCTTACTTTAAAGCCGCCGATTTTCAAGGACGTATCATTTATAATAGCAAAAATGAAGAAGTTATAAATTTCGGTAAATATAAAGGACAAAAAGTAGAAGACGTCTTACAAAAAGACCCCGGATATTACGGTTGGATTATGCGGGCTGATTTTCCGCTTTATACCAAAAAAATTATTCAAAATGTGTATGAACGGATGAAGTTGCGCCACGAACAAGAACAATTGGAAGCTTTAAAAAACAAATTTAATCCGGAATAAATAAAACGGCATAAATATTGTAAAAGGTTAATATAGTGCCAAGTACCAAGCTAATTAGTAAAAAATACGTTTTAGATAAAATAAGAAAACAAACTTTTAATTACCATATATTCAATTAATATATTAAAAGATCCGGCAGGTTACAAAAACCTACTAAGTCACGAAAAATACAGACTTGATAGTTTTTTCAAAACCTGTTAGGTCTGATTAGATACTATAAATAAGCTAATATATGTTTAAATTTATTTGGAAAAAATATAAAAAAGAAATCATATTTGTTCTGGTCTTACTGGTCGGATTTTTGGCTTTATTGTCACGACTTAACCAATTTGGTATCAGTATGTTGGTTGGTGCCGTTTTGATGTATTTATATGTCAAATTACAACCCGGCAGTCCTAATGAATTGAAACAACTCAAACAAGAACTGGTCAATCAGCGTAATGAGATAGCCGAACTCAAAAACCAGAAACTCAATGTTATTGGTATGAAAAATATTTTGGAAGTCGGTTTGATGGAAATTGATACCAATTTTACCCGGACTTGGAATGAAAAATTTGTTGAAGAAGACCGCGATTTGCATTTTATCGGCGCTTTGCAAATTCATTTGACAGCCAAATACGGTGTTAATCTCAAAGACTTGAAAGTACAAATTGACCACCAAAACAAATTGATTTACATAGCGGGCTTACATCCGAAATTTCTATCTTTTTCGGAAGTCAATCACGAGTGGAAAATAGCCGAAATGATGGAACATAAAAAACGTCCCTTAAATTTTGGCAACTATTGGAAAAAATCGGAACGCTATCAAGAATTGCTTAACCAAAAAATGGAAGAAAAACGCAAAGCACTCTATGACGAAATTAAACAAGGTCCTGAAGAGATACAATGGCTCATCAAACCGCTTTATCAACAAGTGGAAAACACCATGCGTATTTTACTTAACCGTGCTGATTATGATATCTATTTTATTGAAAATGCTACGGAAAATTTTCAACCTATAGAAACTTATTTTGAAGACCCATTATTACACAAACAATTGAACTCATAAATATAACACACAAACAAACAATGCTATGAAACAAACGATTCTATTACTATCGTTGCTTCTGACAACTTTTGCTTTGGCTCAAAAACAAGCAATTAAAATTCAAGAAAGTAAAGTATTTAAAATGACAACTGCAAGGGTACAAAACGATTATGTTTTGCCCGATAACGAAGGCGGTTTTATCACAATCAGTTCCAAAAGAAGCGGTTTTTTGGTCAATCCGCTGGTTTTTGAAGCATATGCCACCCAATATAATCAAAATATGAATTTGGTTAAAACCAAAACTTTCAAACTCAACAAAGGCAGTATCAAAGGGAATATTAAAGGGGCATTTGTACACAAAAAACATTTGTATTTGATTAATATGGAACAAAATCTGCGCAAAAGGTATTACAGTTTTAAAAAAATTGATGGTGATATTGATAACGGAACGGTTTCAAACAAGGAATTTTTTCATCTCGATTTTGTGTATCCAAAAAATGACGTCAACTTATTTGTTAATCCGGGTTCATTGTATTATCAAAAATTGCAATATTACAGCGATGTCAATTTTTTTAATCCTAAAATAT
>WFZY01000240.1 GCA_015489265.1 Flavobacteriaceae bacterium
GTCATAGAATATTAATCAAGAAACAATAATCAAAGCCTAAGCAATAAATGAAACACAAGAATCGCACTTCGCACTTTGCACTTTTTACTTTCCACTATAGACTAGGCACTTTAAATTGATTATTCAAACTATATTCAGACATAGAATTTAATTAAAAAAATATCAATCAAAGCCACAAGCATTAAATGAAATACAAGAATCGCACTTCGCACTTTCCACTTTTTACTTTCCACTATAATATTCCTCAATTCTATTATCATACTTCATTCATTATTCATATATTTGAACACTAATTTTGATTATGCATTTATCTGTTTTACAAGTAGCGGGAATAGCTTATTTTATCGGATTTTTATTTTTACTACTTATCCGGTCTTATGATAAGTATGACCCTGAACCTTTATGGCGGTTGGCTGTATTTTCCTTTTTAGGTGGTATAGTGGCAGTAGGGGTTTCTTCGGTATTGTATGCTTTTGTACATCCGAAATTAAATTTGACCGATGCCGTTTTAAAAGTCGGGACGGTTGAAGAATTTTCTAAGCTTTTGACTTTATTTATTCTATATAAAATCATTAAGAAAGAATTTGATGAAATAGTTGATGGCATAATCTATGTAGCAGCGGTTTCATTGGGATTTTCGGTGATTGAAAATATTTTTTATGCCCAACATGCGGTTTTTCCCTTATGGTTACTTTTTAAACGGTTTTTGTTTGCGACAGTCGGACATATTTCGTTTTCGGTTTATATGGGCATCGCTTTTTATGTGCATAAAAAAGTCAAAACCAATTATGCCGGACTGTTTTTGGCATTTTTGCTGTCCACCTTGGCGCACGGCTTATATGACGGTTTGCTTTTCAATAAAAATTTAACGTTTTTGTTTTTACCGCTTTATATTTTATTGATTTTTTTTCAATTCCGCTTGCTTAAAGTGGCATATGCTTATTCTAAAATGAAAGAAGCTTTTGATTTAAGCAATTTTAAAACTTTAAAAAATAATGTCAAAACTTGGCACTGTTGTCATTGTGATCAAAATGATGCCAAATTGGTCAGTTATAAGAATGTGGATTTACTCATTTGTCATACTTGCGAGCATTTGATGATCCCCAAATCGGCTTTTGACAGATTATTAAAATTTTACAGACCAAAATTAAATCAAAAATTGTTTTATCAAAATTTGCATGGTGTAAATGAAAAAGTCGTTGTAAATCAACATGAAACAATAGTTTATAATTCCTTACAAAAACGTTTTAATGCTGATTTTATAGATTTAAAAAATTGGTTTACGAACGGCAATCAAAGCGATTTAGCATTATATCATAACACGCTGGAAGGTAGAATATTTTACAGGTTGGGTTTTAAATATTTATGGTGATGTCTGACAGAAGAATTTTTATTGGGAGTTTTATTCAAAATGATGCGTTAACACGTTTATTTGAACAAGCCAAACAGACATTAGATCATAAGGGGAAGTTTAAATGGACGAGAACGCCCGAAAATTTTCATATCACATTTCATTTTATCGGTGAAATATCTGATGATGATATAAAAGTTTTGCAAACCGTTTTACAGGATTTAATGCAAAAGAATTATGATTTTGGTTTAGAAGTTACCGGATTAAAATTTTTTGAACGAAAAGGACGGCCTAGTGTTTTGTATGCTGCCATTAAGCCCGATACTGCTCTATATGACTTGCATCAAGTTATTCAAAAGCGTTTACATGAACATGGTTTTATCACAAAAATACAAAGCAGGTTTACGCCACACATTACTTTGGCACGCATCAAGAAAGCACCGGTAAATTTGACAGAACAAATAAGTGAAATAAACCGGCAGTTCCAACCGCAAAAGTTGCATCCGATACATGTTGTGTTGATTGAGAGTATCTTATCACCGCAAGGCGCTTTGTATCGAAAACTTGATTAATGATGTCAGGACAACTCTAACATGCGTTCTATAGAAACCAATGCTTTTTTACGCAGTTCTTCTTCGACATTAACTTCGGGTAATTCGTAGTTTAACGCCAAATAAATTTTTTCCAAAGTATTGCGTTTCATATACGGGCATTCGGCACAGGCGCAGCCGGTTTCATCATGTTGGGGTGGGGCGGGAATTAGTATTTTATCGGGAGCAATTTGCGCCATTTTGTGTAAAATACCGGATTCGGTTGCTATGATAAATGCTTTAGCATCACTATTTTGGACGTATTTGAGCAAGCCCGAAGTAGAACCGATATAATCGGCGATGTTTAAAATATAATCACGCGATTCGGGATGTGCTATAATTTTGGCTTCCGGATACTCAGCTTTAAGGGCTAATATTTTTTCCAGTGAAAACTCTTCATGCACTTCACAGGCACCATCCCAAAGCAACATATCTCTTCCGGTTTTTTTGATGAGATAACTACCGAGATTTTTATCCGGTGCAAAAATGATTTTTTTATCTTTCGGAATTGAATTGATAATTTTTTCGGCATTGGATGATGTACAAACAATGTCGGTCAGTGCTTTAATATCCGCCGATGTATTGACATAGGACACCACAACATGGTCGGGATGTTGCTTTTTAAAAGCTTCAAACTGTTCTCTCGGTGCAGATTCCGCCAAAGAACAACCGGCTAGCAAATCGGGTAAAAGCACTTTTTTGTCAGGATTTAAAATTTTTGCCGTTTCAGCCATAAAATGTACACCGGCAAACAAAATAATATCGGCATCGGTTTTAGCAGCCGCTTGTGCCAAAGCCAAACTGTCACCGACAAAATCGGCTATATCTTGTATCTCGGCAACTTGATAATAATGTGCCAAAATCACGGCATTTTTTTCTTGTCGTAAGCGATTGATTTCTTTGACTAAATCTATATTTTTGGGAACATCCAAGTCCAAAAATCCCTTTTGTGGCAATGTTTCAATAGCTTTTTGAAGATTCATAAGCAATATTTTTTGGTAAAAATAAAATTTTGTAAGACATGAAGCAAAGTTTATGCCTAAAAAATCTGAATTTAATTCATCATTTCCTCAGATTTTATGCAGATATATAGTTCGAAGCATAAATACATATCAAAGTATGATGTTTTCTATGAAATACAACAAATCCTCAATTTCTCAATGAAACCGGTTATTTCGGTATATTTTTTTCTGTGTCGTAAAAATCACTCAATGATCTTACCTAATTTCTTTAAATAATTCCCAAAAATTAGGAAAAGATTTAACCACGACTTCCGGATGCTTGATGACCAATTCCGGATATTTTTTTTGCAAAATTGCAAAACTCATCGCCATACGGTGGTCATTATATGTGTCAATACTGACATTTGGGTATTGCACAACCGGCGCTAACAGTTCAAAACTATCGTCGGTAATACGGACACCGGTACCGAGTTTTTGCATTTCGGTTTGCAGGGCGTGCAAACGGTCGGTTTCTTTGATACGTAAAGTTTGCAAGCCCGTCAAACGACATTTGATACCTAAAGCCAAGCAAGTTACCGCTAAAGTTTGAGCCAAATCAGGGGTTTCAAGCAAATCGAAATCAACAAATTCGGGCAATTTAAAATCTTTTTCTTTGGTTAATACAATTTCTTGACCGGTATTGAATGTCGTTTTGATACCAAAAGTTTCAAAGTACGAAACGATTTTCCGGTCGCCTTGTAAAGAGTTTTCATCAAAAGGTTTTAAGCTAAATTCCGGTTGATTTAAAACACTCATAGCCCCATAAAAATAAGAAGCGGAAGACCAATCACCTTCAATATTTGTTTGCTGTTCGTCAAGTTTATCAGCCGGATATATTATGATGGTTTTGTTGTCTTGTTCCGTATGTATTCCAAGTTTTGACAAGATAGATAAGCTCATCTGTACATAGGGTTTTGACACTTGCTTGCCATTTAAATGTAAGGTCAAACCATTGGGTAATTTCGGGGCGATTAACAATAAGGCCGAAATATATTGACTACTGATATTTTGGGCTATTTCGACTATGTTGCCGGTTAATTTTTTGCCTTTAATTCGCAAAGCAGGATAACCGGATTTTTGTATATAATCAATATCGGCACCAAGATATTTTAATGCTTCGACCAGTATTTTTATGGGGCGTTGTCGCATACGTTCGGAACCGTCCAAAACAAAAGTTTTGCCTTCAAGAGTACTCAGCAATGCTGTTAAAAAACGCATAGCGGTTCCGGCATGTCCGATATTGATTTCAGAATGCTCATTTTCACGAATTTGTTGCAAAGCTTCTTGTAAGACTCGGGTATCTTTAGCCGTAGATAAATTGTTGATTTTCAAGCTTGGGTATAGATATTGTAAAATCAATAAACGGTTTGAAATACTTTTGGATGCGGGAATAGTTAAACTTTGCATAGATAAATGGATTACAAAAACAAAAGTAAGAAAAATGTTTGTTTATCAATTTATCAGTTCATCAAAAAACAGTATATTAGCTTTCTCAAAGCAGATATAGATTTATGAAGTTTATAGCCATCAATACGACACTTTCGTTAACCAATCATGACGTAATTAATACTACGGAACCTGAATTTTATGAAATGGATCTCGATAATGTTGATTATGTGGTGGTTAGTGGCGGTGATGGGTTGTTGCGCAGGATTATTGAATACATCATTTTTTCGGGACAACATAAGCCAAAAATCATCATTGATGCCAAAGGGTCATTTAATGTGATTGCCAAGCGGCATTTGATTCCTAAATTAGCAAAAACACTTAAAAAAATAGAAGCTGGCGAAGTACTTCAAACCAAAAAACAAGATGTGTATAAGCTGAATAACTTTATCTTTTTGTTTTCTGCCGGCAATATGTTTGATGCACTGCATATTCATCTATCTGAAATGTTACGCATCGGGTTTTTGTCCAAAGGCCCCTTGAAATATTTGATTTCATCCATATTGATTTTACCTGTTGTACTACTAACAACGCCTTTTTTGTTGTTTTCAAAAAAACGTTTTTTTGTGTTTACGCCTGTTAAACTGTTCAATTTTTTAAATTTTTATACAAAAGTGGACGAATTGAAAGTTGATTTAAAAAATTCGTATAATTTATTGGAAATTGATGGCGATTTGGTCATTCTAAAAGATTCTAAAATTCATATTAAGCGTTTGGATAGCATTGAGATTGTGTATAAATAGCAACAACTAATTAATCGATTTTCTCGTTTCCTCACTTCTTTATTATTAAAACCATATAAGGCAGATAATGACATTTGGGTTATTTGTTCTCAATTCCTCAAATATAAAATTGAATTACAGTCTGAAGTAACGCGTAAAAATCAAATTAGCAAAATATTCTATGAAGCAGAAAAAAAATCATCATTTCATCAAATAGCTTATTTCAGTTAATTTTAGTATTTTTACAACCGCAACCCGATAAGATAATTTTTTATGACTTTCGATTTCAAAAAGATTTTACCACATTTCATATCCTTACTAATTTTTACAGCGGTTTCATTTATATATTTTAGTCCTGTTTTGCAAGGTAAAGTGTTGAATCAAAGCGATTTGGTGCAAGCCAAAGGTATGGAACACGAGCGTGAAGTTTACAAGCAAAAAGACGGTAAAGAAATTTATTGGACTAATGCCGCTTTTGGCGGGATGCCTACGTATTTATTGGGTGCATCCTTTCCCAACGATTATATTTTATCGCTTCATAAAGCATTAAATTTTTATCCGCGACCGGTTAATTTTTTGTTTTTATACTTTTTAAGTTTTTACTTTTTGATGCTGGTATTGCGGGTGGATTGGAAGTTGGCAATATTGGGTAGTTTGGCTTTCGGACTGTCGACTTATTACATTATTATAATAGGTGTCGGACATCTGGCAAAAGTACGGGCGATTGCTTATTTTCCTATGGTGCTTGCCGGAATTTTGTTGGTTTTTGAACGCAAAAAATACTTTTGGGGATTTATTTTAACAACCTTGGCAGTCGCCTTGGAACTTAATACCAAGCACTATCAAATGACCTATTATCTGTTGTTTGCCGTATTGTTTTTAGGATTATTTTTCTTGATAGATGCTTACAAATCGGGGCAATTAAAACTTTTTGCTAAGGAATTAGCCGTATTGTTGGCTGCGGCATTGTTGGCTTTGGGTATGAATGCGACCAATATTTTACCGGCGCAACAATATGTCAAGCACAGCATTCGGGGTAAAAATATTTTGACTATCAATCCGGATGGTAGTCCTAAAAAACAGAAAACCAAAGGTTTATCGAGAGATTATATCACGGAATACAGCTATGGTATTGCCGAAACTTTCAATTTGTTAGTGCCACGATTTATGGGCGGCAGTAATAGTGAAAATCTTGGAACGGACTCTCATCTGTATCAAGCTTTAAGCGGCAAAACCGATGTGCGAACTGCCAAAGATTTTGTGTCACACGTTAGCACTTATTGGGGCAAGCAGCCCATAGTAGCGGCGCCGGCTTATGTGGGGGCTATTACCATTTTTTTGGCTTTTATCGGCTTGTTGTTTTACAAAGGGCGACATAAGAAATGGCTTATAGCTACCATTATTTTGGCGTTACTCTTGTCTTGGGGTAAAAATTTATCTTTTTTGACCGACTTTTTTATCGATTATGTGCCGCTTTATAACAAATTCAG
>WFZY01000241.1 GCA_015489265.1 Flavobacteriaceae bacterium
CTACCGGGTTCAACTGCTGTACTGATATTTCTGTTATTTTGACAAGAATTTCCAAAAGTATGATTACAACCGAAAGCATGTCCGATTTCATGGGCAACAAAATCAATATCATAAGAATCAGTTCTCGGGCTGGTAGAGCCGGTAACGGAACGTCCTTTTGAAGAGCTACAAATAATACCTAAACCTGAAATACCACCACCGGCATAAGTAGAAAATAAATGACCACCATCATAATTTGCTGATCCTATCTGAGTATTTAAAACATTAGTATTGTTGTTTAACATTGAAATAATATCGGTATTGTCATAAGGGTCAGTGTTAGGATCTAGGAAAATAGCATCTGTTTCATTTGGTACCAATTCCAGAGTTACACCAAAATCTCTTTCATAAACCGAATTGACCCGGTCAATGGTTTCGGTTACTGCGGCTAAAACAACGGTCTTTTTTTCTGCATCGGTTGCGTTGGAAGGAATGATACCTAAATTGACGGCTCTGTTTACATGGAATTGCGAATATTCTCCGGTCGTTCCTACTGCAAAACGGTAAGTTCTTAACAAACCGTCATCAATTCTGGCTGCATCTAAATTAATATCATTAGCAACCGGTTCGCTATCGGTAAAACATTGAAATGCTTTAGGTGCCACTTGGTCTTTGGTATAGACAATATCGTGTTGCAAATCTCGCGTAGCCGGTTCTATAACCAAATCCGGTTTGCCCGGACGTAAAATGCCAATACGTAAACCCAACGGGCTGATGACAATAGAGGCAATAGCTCCATGAGCACTATAGCCGCGGTAGGTATAAATTTGGTTATTGGATTTTAAGGATTCCGGTAAAGTTGTTGACCGGTAAATTTTAAAATTAACCAAATTGCCGGTTTCATCCGGAATCGCAAAATTGATTTGTGAAGCCACATTTTCTGTCATCAAAGGCGCTGTAAAGAGTTCATTTTGAATAGCAGGAATATCCACTTCAAAAGCACGATATTGTTGTGGCATCCGATCGGTAGGAATGACTTCCTTATCAATAGGGATATAATCGGATCGCCAATAATTATTTTGTGCAAATAGTGAAAAGCTCAATAAAAAGCTTAAAAAAAGAATTTTTGTTCTCATAAATAAATGTTTAAGTAATGAAAGTACAAAGATAAGAATTTGACATAGAATAAACCTAAATATTAAAAGAATTTTTGAAGAGGCTCTTTTCTTTTGTCATATTTTAATCCTTGTAAGACGGATGATTTAATACTGATATTAAAATACCAGTATGATGGTTCCAATGGTTTCCATGTCAATGACATTTGCCAACTTTTTAAATCTCTATGAAATGTAAATTGCGTAAAAGTAAAATCTTTATGAACCAAGTCGTAGCCCGTACGGTAACCGATACTCCAAGACGGTGAAAAATTGATTTTACCGTTAAAGTTGATGGAATGTGTACTTATTTCATTAAAAAAAAGATTATCGGGATGATAGGATTTATTTTGATAATTAAATGTATAATCGATATTCATGGACCATTTTACATTATTATAAAATAGTTCGGCATCATTATCTTTTTTGGTTTTGTTATTGGATTTATTCTCCTTTTTAGCAAAAGTTTTATTGCTGAAATTATAACCGGTAGTTAAATTAAAATTTTGAATACGCCCGATGCCTTGATGCTTTTCCCAAGCAAATTTATCAATATTTTTACCGGTATCATCAAGAGCATAAAAATCATATAAGCTGCTGAGATTTATCGTAAATCCTTGTACAATGGTAGCAGTTGAATGCAAATTAATTTTGGCTATTTTAAGTGAATCTGCCAAAAAGTTATAGCCGGTTGATGCCGTTAAAAACCTGATTTTTTTTGATTTGCCGTCTTTGGTTCTAATTTTAGCTTCAAAATCATTTGACAAACTCATTGTCATTGATTTGGATTCATTGATATTCGGTTTACCATAAAGCCCGTTATCAAAAATGGTATAGTCAACATATTCATTGTTTGTCCAATCATAATATTGTTTGATATATTTAGGATTTACCGGATGATAGGCAGCATTAAAGCTGACATTAATGGTATGCCGGATCCCTTGTAGTAAGTGGTCTTTTCCAAAAAGATAGGTGCCGTAAATACTTGTAGATAAGTTGGTTGAAGCATTAATGTCACGATAGGATGTCCAGCCGTTTCTACGGATAACACGCGGACTGTTCCGAGATATATCCCATTGTTTTCTGACACTTTGCATGACCCAAGCTTCTTTATAAGTCAGTTTTGGTTGGATATTAAGATATTTGAATAATTTAAAATTGGTACTAACCGGTATGGTATGCATGGCACCCAACTCGGCATCACGCCACATTTGCGGCTTAAAAAACAAACTGTCCACTGTATTGATTCTTTGTTGGGCATCAAAATTATAAGTAAAATTGATACGTTGAAAAGCATTGTTTTTCATACCGTTTTTAGCAAAAGGGTAAATACGGCTGACACTTAGATTAAATCGTGGTAAAGTCATGGTTATTTTACCTGTGCTGACATTTTGATTATGGTTAAGATTGACGGAAAAATTTACCGGCAATGCGGCAAAACGCTGCTGATAAGAAACTGATGAGCCAAATTCGTTACTCAAACGCTTATTCGTGTTTAAAACATCAGTATAACTATATGAGTCTTGGTAATATTTTCGGCTTCCGATATCAACATTTGCGGTAAAACTACTCAATGGGCTGCTTTTGGAATCATTATTGTGGTCCCAATGGATTCGCCATTCGGTATTTTTAACATATTCGGGTAATTCCGATTGAATGGTATTGATGTATTTGAACCTAAAATTGCCCGAAAATTTATAGCGTTTAACATAGCGAGATGCCAACTGAAAACCATATGAGCCGTTAGTGTAAATATCGCCGGTAGTTGTTAAATCAAGATAAGGACTGATAGCCCAGTAAAAACCGCCACCGGTCAAGGCATAACCATTACGCGTATCGGCAAAAGTCGGCATTAAAAAACCGGATGTACGGGTTTCGGTAAGAGGAAAAAATCCAAACGGAATGACTAAAGGTGTAGCCACATCTTCTATCCACATTTGAGTAGTGCCAATGACAATTTTTTTACCAGGAACTATTTTAGCTTTCTTTGACAGAAAATAATATTCGGGGTGTTCCTTGTCCGTTGAGGTTGTAAATTTGATGTTTTTAACAAAAATAACGCTGTCATTATATTTTTTAGTAACGGCGCTGTTCATGCTAAATTCGCCTTCTTTGGTATAAGTATTCCAAACCAATGCTTTCTTGGTTTTATAATTGAAACGGATACTGTCGTTTTCAGTTTCAGTGTTACCTTGTTTAAAAACCGGTCGTTGTGATAGTTGCCCCAATGAATCGGGAATACGTCCGGCATATACTTCATTTTTACCGTAATCAACATAAATAACTCCGGCTGTTAAGTCAATATCTTGATATTTGATATGAGCTTTGTTATAAAGCTTGATGAACTTTTTTCGTTGATTGATTTCGGTATAATCTTCGGCATAATGATACAATTGGTCAACTAAAGTGCTCTTAATCAAAGTGTCTTTTTGAGTGGCGACACTATCTTTGGGTTTTATAATGGTATCTTTGGGTTTTGTTGCAACAGAATCCCGAATATTTTTTTTTATATCGGATATTTTTCTTAAATTGTTGTCCAATTGAGCCAAAATAGCATTTGAAAAGAAAAAAAACAGTACAAAAAATAACCAAAAATATGTTTTGGTAAACAATTTGCTTATGTTATTTTTGTAAACTGTCATATTTAATGTTAATTTGCTAAGGGCAAAAATAAATCTTTTGATTTAGATATGATAAAAAAAGCATCAAAAACTATGTTATACCAATCAAAAATAAAATTATTAATTTTTTTTGCAGCAATAATCGTGCTATTCCCGACAGGCAACTTGTTTGCACAACAAAAAAAGTTTAAGGTAGTAATTGATGCCGGGCACGGAGGACATGATACGGGAACGCGCGGTACTGGCAAAATGCGAAAAAAAGAAAAAGATATTGCCTTGGCAGTGTCTAAATTAGTCGCCAAAAAACTGAAAGCTTATAAAGATATCAAGCCCATATTAACACGCAACAAAGATGTTTTTCTCGAATTGTACCAACGGGCTGAAATAGCCAATAAGAATAAAGCGGATTTGTTTGTTTCGATTCACTGTAATGCTAATAGGAACAGTAGAGCAAGTGGCTCTGAAACATTTGTGCTCGGGGTGCATAGAAACAAAGATAACCTAGAAGTTGCCAAACGGGAAAATGCCGTAATCGAATTGGAAGCCGATAACAAATTACATTATAAAGGATTTGACCCCAAACATCCGGAAACTTTTATTGGCTTAACCTTGATGCAAGAAGAATTTCTCGACCAAAGCATCACCTTGGCATCATTGATTCAACAAGAATATAAAAAACGCATCAAACACAGTAAAGACCGTAGTGTGCAACAAGCCGGTTTTGCTGTTTTACGATTGACTTATATGCCGAGTGTCTTAACCGAAATCGGTTTTTTGACCAATCCGAAAGAAGAAAAATACTTAAATTCAAAAACCGGTCAAGACAAGATTGCAACTTCTATAGCCAATGCGATAGTCAAATATAAAAACTACATTACTTATAATACACCGGTTGCCAATACACAATCTAAAACGCCGTCAAAAACTGTGGTTTCTAAATCAGATACATCAACCAAAACCGTATCCAAAAAGCCGAAAATTTCTAAGAAATCAGTCAAAAAACATCATATTAAGGTCCCCAAACAGGTTTCGCAAGATGCTATTTATAAAGGAGTGGTTTTTAAAGTACAATTAATGGCAACTAAAAAGAAAATCCCTTTAAAACCTGAAAATTTTAAAGGTTTGAGAAACTTATCGATGACTAAAGAAGGTGGTTTATATAAATATTTTGCCGGACAAACATCAAATTTTGAAAAAATATTGGCGGTCAAGGGAGAAGCCCGGTACAAATCATTTCGCCAAGCTTTTATTGTTGCTTATAAAAATGGCAAACGCGTCCCCTTATCTGACATTTTACACAATAAGAAGTAAATTGTTTATAAAAAATAAACTATTTTTACCGCATCATAAATTGACTCAATGAAAATAAAAAGAGAACATAAAACCGCTTTAATTGTAATAACTGCCCTTGCCTTATTTATTTGGGGATTTAATTACCTGAAAGGCAAAGATATTTTTAAATCTTATCATACCTACTATGCTATTTTAGATAATGTAGAAGGTGTAGTGCAATCGACACCGGTTACCTTAAAAGGGATTCAAATAGGTACCGTTGACGACTTAAAATTTTATAACGGTATACAAAAAACCATGATGGTTTTAAATATTGACAGTCATTTCAATTTTGCTAAAGACAGTAAAATAAAAGTTTACGGTGGTAACATTATGGGTGGTAAAAGTGTAGCAATTGTTCCCGGAACTTCTAATATTATGGCTAAAGACGGTGATACTTTGGCAGTCATGAAAATGCCCGGAATGTTTGATTTGGTTAATGAAAAAATTACGCCATTACAGAATAAATTGGAACGTATTTTAACATCAACAGATACGCTATTATTAGGTATAAATAATGTTTTTAATTCAGAAACTCAAAAACATCTGTCATCAACTATAGTCGATTTATCAGTAACCATGAACCAATTAAAACAGTCATCGATACAACTCAATGGTTTTATGAAACAAAACCAAGAACATCTTAACCAATCATTGGCTAATGTTGATAAAATAACCGGTAATTTTGCGCAATTGAGTGATTCGCTAAAACAAATCAAGATAAAATACTTAGTTAATCAAATCAATCAAAGTGTGGCTAAACTCAATACCAGTTTGGATAAACTCAATAAAGGGGATGGCACCATGGCAAAATTGATGAACGACAAAAAACTCTATCAAAATCTGGAACGTAGCACCAAAGAATTGGAATTATTGCTTAAAGACTTACGTGAACATCCCAAGCGTTATGTACATTTCTCTCTCTGGGGACGTAAAGACAAATAGAAATATGGTTTTTTGATAACTTGAGAAATTTATTTACTTCAGAGTTTATTGAGTTTTTTGATGATTATTTTTTACTTCGAACTATATTTTTGCTATCAATTTGAGGAAATGAGGAATTGAGGTGATAAAAGATACTATTTCTAAAACCTAATTTTCAATGGGTTATCAATCACTTTATAAAACCAAAAAAAATATTTTTCAGCATCTTGACAAGTATGATAATTTTGTTGTATCTTTGCACCACAATATCGCGGGATAGAGCAGTAGGTAGCTCGTCGGGCTCATAACCCGAAGGTCGCAGGTTCGAGTCCTGCTCCCGCTACTTTTTAAAGCTAAAATGTTCAGTTTGAACGTTTTAGCTTTTTTGCTTTTAAATTTGCGACAAATATGCGCCAAATTTTTCTTGTAATTCTTTGATTTAGAGCTTAAAAATTTGTTATTTTTGTATGGAAGTCGGTTGTATAGAGCATGGTTCTATATGTAAAACATACAACGAGTGGAGTTCTGTATGTTTCCGGCTTTATTATTTATTAGAATATTTTGAATCCGGTTGTATAGAGCATGGTTCTATATGTAAAACATACAACGAATGACCTTCTGTATGTTTCCGGTTTCATTTCTATATAAAAAACATTTTGAGACCGGTTGTATAGAGTAGGCGTTCTATACATAAAACATACAACGGCAGCAGTCCTGTATGTTTCCGGTTTACTATTCAGCTATTTTGAAGCAAATTTATTGTTATAAATACTTTCTGCCGGAATATCCATTTGACCATCTTCCCAAGTTAAGTTCCCAAATGCATTTGATAGGCTTTTGAAACGTTGTTTGTCTCTGAATTGTGTTGTCATTGGATTATGATCTTTAAAAAGAAAATTTTTAAAATCAGCTATTCTTTTTTCTCCGTTGTCAAATACAACTTTCAGTTTATAGTCTGATAAATATTTTACTTTTATTATTTTCATATTACTTTATTTTCAAAGCCATTGGTAACATTTTTAAAAAAGGAATAGCATAATCATAATTGATTGTTTCATAACTTTTTCCAATTTTATTGATGTTTTTGTGGTAAGAGCGATTCCTTCTTAAATATAATTTTTCAGAATTGATACTCCACGCATCTTTACCTAATTTATCTGCTAAAAACCATTTCTCTATTAATCTCGCTGTTCTGCCGTTTCCGTCGGCAAATGGGTGTATAGCAACAAAAATTAAATGTATCATCGATGCAAAATAAAAAACTTGTGATATTGTTAAATTACTTTTTCGTAAAAAAGCAATATCATCAAACAACTTTTTCATCTCCGTTTTAACTATTTTTTTGTCTGATCCGGTATATACAACCTCGTTACCATTTATCATCACAGATACATTTTTGTTTTTGTAAGTTCCTCTATACCTTTTTTCCATGGCGCTCGTTTTTGTCAATAATTTATGGCAATACAAAACGTTTTTTTCATTAAGAACATGCTTTTGTGCAAATAAATAAGCTTCTTCCAAATCAATGATTTCTTTAAATGATTTGGTTCTGGTGTTCATACCGGAAGTAAAGTATTTATAATATGTCTCTAAATCAATAGGGTTTCCTTCTATCATAGATGAATATATAACTGATGCTTTTCTTATATAACTTAAATCAATATTTTTCTTTTTTATTTTATTAAAATGTTTTGATAAAGTCAGTTTTTGTTCTTTTTCATATTTTTTAAACTGTTTTGTAGGTATTATTTTTAATCCTTCCATAAGATTATGGATTTAGTAATTTGAATAAAAATACAAATATATTCTAAAGTATTCATATAGTTTTAGTAGAATTTTTTCTAAGTCAATACTTCAGCAACAGTAAAAGTACTACCTCCGATAAATATTAAATCGTCAGTGCCGGCAGCTTGTTTAGCAGCTAGGAATGCTTGAGTAATGTTTAGAAAATCTTGTCCTATTAAATCATATCTTGCCGCTTTTTGTCGCAGAATTTTTTCATCTAATGCTCTGGGAATTTGTGCCTTGCTGAAATAATAGGTAGCATTTTTGGGAAATAATGGCAAAATTTGATCCAAATCTTTGTCATTGACAAAGCTTAAAACCATATGCAAATCTTTATGAGGTGTTTTTGATAGTTGTTTCAATACGGCTGTAATACCGTCTTGGTTATGTGCCGTATCGGCAATGACTAATGGTTTAGTTTGCAAAATATCCCAACGACCTCGCAATCCGGTGTTTTTAACTACGTTTTTCAGTCCGGTTTTTAAAGCGTATTCTGGTATTTGCCATCCTTGTTGTCGCAACTCGTTAATTGCTGCTATGACAGTCCTAACATTTTCTTGTTGATAAATACCTTTAAGTCCGTATTCATATTGTGGTAAGATAAGCTCTTCTGCATAGATTTGCTGCGCATTATTAAGACGGCTAATTTTTTCAAAAACAGGAAAAGTTTCAAGTTGTTTTCTACCAATTACAACAGGTGTGTCCTGTTTGATAATACCTGCTTTTTCAAAGGCAATTTTTGCCAATGTATTTCCAAGCAAATTCGTATGATCCCAACCGATATTCGTGATAATGCTCAGTTCCGGATGAATGATATTGGTGCTGTCTAATCTACCACCTAATCCGGTTTCTATTATGGCGATATCCACCTTTTTTTTAGCAAACTGTTCAAAAGCCATACCGACTGTCATTTCAAAAAATGACAGCCGGTATTTGGCAAAGAATTTGCGATGTCGTTTCACAAAATTGATTACGCAATTTTTTCGAATCATTTGACCATTGATGCGGATACGCTCTCTAAAATCGGTAAGGTGTGGCGAGGTATATAAGCCGGTTTTATAGCCGGATTCTTGCAAAATAGATGCTAAAAAATGCGATACCGAACCTTTACCATTGGTGCCGGCAACATGAATACTTTTAAATTTTTGGGAAGGTCTTCCCATATAATCATCAAAAGCAAGGATGTTGTTTAAATTTTTTTTAAATGCTTGCTTACCTTGCCGTTGATACATAGGCAATTGTGAATAAAGCCATTGAATAGTTTCTGGGTAATTCAATTTACTCGGTAACTTTAAAGTTGTAAATGATTTTTCCTATTTGAGTTTCGGGTGCTTTGGGGTCGGGCGTCCACTTGGTTTTCAAAGCGGCTTGTTTTGCGGCACTGAGTAAGCAAGGTGCGTTATTGGTACTACCTTTAACACCTGCAATAGCTTTAACGACTTTTCCGTTTTTATTGACAAAAATTTTAACTACAACACGCCCTTCTTCATTGCACTGAAAATTAGGTTTGGGTTTAGTCAATGCTTTACGGTTTCCCAAGCGATAATTACCGGAGCCACCGCCTCCGTTATGTCCGCCGTTGCCGTAATAGCCCGATGCATTTGGGTCGCCTGATGTATTGCCTTTGTCTCCGGCTTGGTTGTCATTACCTTCTCCAGATGAATTGTTAGTATCATCCCCCGGAGCATTATTGACATTATTTAAAATATCGGTAATATTTTTGTCCGGTTTTGGTTTGGGTTTAGTTTTAGGTTTGACCGGCTTTGGTGTAGGTTTGGGTTTTGTTTTATGTGGTTTGTCTTTGATTACCGGAGCGTCTTCAGTATTTTGGGTTAAAACTTTATCTTTAACCTGCGGTTCAATTTTCTCCTTTGGTTGCTCGATTTTTTGTTGTACAGGTTTAGGAGGTGTATTGTGTTGCGGTTGTACGGCACCTTTTCCTATGGTACTTGTCCCAAAATTAACGGCAATCCCGGTTTCCGGCGGTGGATCCAAATAAGTCAGTCCGCTGATAAACATAAGGATAATGAGCAAAATCATTACAATGCTTGCTTCAATCAGGGCTTTTTTCTTATGTTTATTATCTTGTTTCATTATTGAGGAATTGAGGATTTATTCTGTTACATTGTCTGTTTTTCGTTTTGATGATTGTTTATTGTTTCATAGAAAACTACTGCTTTTAATTTGAGGAAATGATGATTTGTTTCGTTTCATTGAATAATCCGTTTATTGATGATTGTTTGTTATTACAAACCATATTATTCGTTTCATAAATTTATGAATTGATAATTTTTTTTATCTTTTACTTTTTTAATCAATTCATCAATTCATCAATAATTATCAATTATCTATTCTCAATTTTCAATTTTCAATTTTTCCACACTTCGTAATTTCCACTTTGTCGCTTTCCAGTTTGTCACTTTCCACTTATTTAGGTCTGACCGCTAATATAACTTTAAAATTATTCCGGTTGGCTATGTCCATTACATAAACAGCATTTTCAATAGGGACGCCTTCTTCAACTCTTAAAATAATTACCGGTTTTTTTTCTTTGGACAACATGGCTTTTAGGTGTGTTTCCAAATTAGCTTTTTCAACTTTCTTTTTATTGATATAATAGTCTAGTTTTTTATTGATACTGACTGACAAATTCTGACTGTGTTCGGTTTTGCCTTTGGCTTTAGGCAGTACTAAATCAAGAGCATCTGCAGTAACCAATGTCGATGTCAGCATAAAAAATATTAACAATAGAAAAACAATGTCCGTCATTGACGACATACTAAATTCTGGGCTGACTTTATTTCGTCCTCTGATATCCATAATTTCTTTAGCTTGGTTCGTTGAGTAAATCTAAAAATTCGACGGCGTTAGCTTCCATTTGGTGTACCACTTTATCGGTTTTAACAACTAAGTGGTTATAGGCAATATAGGCTATAATACCAACAATCAAACCCGCAACCGTTGTGGTCATCGCCGTATAAATACCTTGTGCCAGAGAAGCTACTTCAATCTTGCCTCCACCACTTGCCATATTATGAAATGCCAAAATCATACCAATAACGGTGCCGAGGAAACCAATCATCGGTGCAGCACCGGCAATCGTTGCCAGTGTACTGACATTTTTTTCCAATTTGTAAACTTCCAGTTTACCGGCATTTTCTATGGCTTTATTGATATCATCTAAAGGTTTTCCTATACGACTGACTCCTTTTTCAATCAAATTAGCAACCGAAGTATTGTATTGTGCACATAGCATTTTAGCATTATCGATATTGCCGTTTTTGATATAGCTTTTTATCTGATTCATAAAATTTGGGTCCACCTTAGCAGCCGCTTTAATAGCCGACAGTCGTTCAAAATAAATGACCAATGCAACAAATAGCATGATAAACAGCACAGCTATAATGATTATACCTCCGGTTCCTGAATTCATGATTAAATCAATAACTCTTAGTTTCTTTTCTTGAGAAACAACTTCTCCTGCCATTTGACCTGCTTGTGCTAATGAATCTTGTACTTGTGTTGCTTGTAAAAGGTTAATTAAATACATGTTTTTATCTAATTTTTGATGTTTTAAGTTAAGCTAAAATTTAAAAACGAAAGTAAACAAATTTTAGTATATTTTTTACTTTTTTAAAATTTATTTAATAAATATAGGTTTGACTTTAATAATTAATATTTTTTTTTAGCATTGTTTGTATATAATTTTTTAAAAGTATATTTTTATTAAGATGTCTGTATTTTTTTTAATATTTTTAGTGTAAAGCCTATGAA
>WFZY01000242.1 GCA_015489265.1 Flavobacteriaceae bacterium
ACGAGACGAATTGCAATTCGTCTCTACTTGCTACTTGTTACTTTCAACTAAAATATATTACTAATATTTGAAATAAACGCAAACACACCGCTATACAAGCCCAATACCAACAAGCCAATCATGGTAATGATAAAGGCCAAACGACTGTAATTGTCACTTTTAAAAAACGGTATGGGATGATCGCTAACGCGTAAAAATGCGGCTCTTACCGGTAATAAATAATAGTATAAAGACACCGTAACGTTTAAGACGGCAATAAAAATCAATATATAATACCCTTTACTTGCCGCAGCGGCATACAAGAAAAATTTAGCAAAAAATCCGGCAACCGGCGGTATCCCTGCCAAAGAGAATAGTGCAATCATCAAGACCAAACTCAATTTCGGATTGGTGCGATACAGCCCGTTGTAATCATCGATATTTTCTTTGCCTGTTTTGAGTGAAATAACATGCACGACACCAAATGCCGCTACATTTGAAAAAATGTAAATCAATAAGAAATAAACAATGGCTTTAACGCCTAATTCGTTATTAGACAACATTGCCAACAAGATAAATCCAGCTTGTGCAATCGATGAAAAAGCTAAGAAACGCTTCATATTTTGTTGACGCAAAGCAAACAAATTTCCGACAACCATCGTCAAAATAGCAGTGCCATACATTATCCAATTCCATTCTTTTTGAAAAGCCGTAAAAGTAACGAACAATAACGTCATTAACACGTAAACTGCGCCGCCCTTTGAAATAACGGAAAGGTAATTGGAAATAACCGTAGGCGCCCCTTCATAAACATCGGCTGCCCAAAAGTGAAACGGTACCAACGAAATTTTAAACCCGATACCGATAAAAATCATAATCAACCCGATGATTTCCAATAATGGTAAATGCAAAGCACTCTTAATCACATCAAAATTGATACTACCCGCCGTCGCATAAACCAAGGAAACACCAAACAATAAAATGGCTGATGAAATAGATGCCAGCATAATATATTTGACGCCGGCTTCTACCGAACGATGATTCCAAAACTCAAATGCCGTTAAAGCAATGATCGGCATGGTGGATAATTCCAATCCGAGATAAAACATCAAAAAGTCACCGGCTGACATCATAAAATTCAAACCGAGCAAAGATGAAAAGATTAAGATGAAAAATTCCGCCGTAAAATCGTAGGGCAACAATTTTTCTTTCAACCAATTGACCGACTGTAATAGAATCATAAATACCCCGAAAGCTAAAATGGCTTTGAAATAATGCACCAGCGGATAGGTTTTATAGGAACCGCCGAACAATTCGCCGGTATTATTGGGCAAAAATGTCCAAATGGTGTAAGCACCAAACAATAGCAGCCCCAACTGGATAATATATTTTTTATTTTTGGCTGATAAAAGGACTTCGGCTATCAACAGCAACATAATTACGGCTGTCAAAAACCACTCGTCTCTCATTAACATTAAGCTATCTAAATTCATAAACGTCTATTTTTCTGATGAACTTTACAGGTTCAAATCAATCGTTATTTAATTAAAGGTTGAATAAAATTGTTAACACTGTCTTGAATGAATTGTAACCACCAAAACGGCAAAGTTCCAATCAAAGTGATGAACAATACCAAAATGGCAATAGCAGTTTTTTCATACCAGAAAGCGCGTGGCAAATTTGTATAAACTTTGGTCGTCGGTCCGAAAATCATACGACCGGTTAGTCGCAACATATAAACCGCCGTTACAACAATAGAAGTTACGGCAAGAGCTGTCAAAGCTTGTTTGTAAAGGTCGTGATTTAAGAAACCACCGACAAAAATGTTCATTTCAGCCACAAACCCACTAAATCCGGGTAAACCGAGATTCGCCAAAGCCGCAATGACATACGCCACACTCAACAGCGGCACAATCCGCATCATACCTTGCATTTTGGTTATATCTCTAACATGCGTTCTACCGTAAATCATACCAATCAATGCAAAGAACAAAGCTGTGATAAAGCCGTGAGATAGGGATTGTAACATGGCACCGTTCCATGCGGTTTTGTTAATCATCAGCAAGGCAAACAGCACCAAGCCCAAGTGGCTAACTGATGAATAAGCATTGATATATTTCAAGTCGGTTTGTTGGATAGCCGACAACGCCCCATAAGTTACCCCTGTTACAGCAAGAATTAAGAAAAAATCTTGCCAGAACAAAGCACCTTGCGGCATCAAAAACATCGCAAAACGGAATATACCGTAACCACCGAGTTTCATCAAGACACCGGCATGTAACATAGACACGGCGGTTGGTGCCGATGCGTGACCGTCAGGGGACCAAGTGTGGAACGGAAATAAGGCGCCAATGGTTCCAAAACCGATAAATGCCAACGGATAAAAGATTTTTTGCCAAGCAAACGGCATCTCTCTATGGGCTAATTCCAAAATATCAAAAGTCGGGGCTTGTCCGCCGATACCGCTTGTAAAATAGATACCTAGCAAAGCTACCAACAATAAAGCGGAAGCCCCCATCAACATCAGGGTTAATTTCATAGCGGCATATTCGCGCGGTCCGCTTCCCCAAATACCAATGAGCAAATACATCGGGATAACGGCTATTTCGTAGAAAACAAACATTGTAAACAAGTCCAACGAAATAAAGAAACCGTAAACACCGGTTGCCAATACAACCAAGGAAATGAAAAATTCTTTGGAAAGCGGTTGGATTTTCCAAGACACAAATGTGCCGGCAATCACGATTAAAGTCGTCAGCAAAATCATCAAGACCGATACACCGTCCACACCGATATGATAGTGGGCATTAAATTCGGTAAACCAAGGTATATTTTTTTGAAACAACATGATAGATTGGTCACCGGCTTCACGGGCATGTAAATATTTGACAATCAAATTGATTGACATTCCCAATTGCACCAACATTCCGGCTAATGTTACGATACGCGCCTGCTTCAAGTTTTTGGTAAACAGCACCATCACAAGCACAGTCACTACCGGAACAACGACAAATAAGCTTAATATATCCATTTTAATTTTTTTATCTTATTAATTTGATTTTATCTGAAATATACAATGAGCATCACAATGGCAATCACGCCGGATACAAAATACATGGCATAATCTTGCATCCGACCCGTTTGAATGAATTTGATGCGTTCGGAAGTTTTTTCAACTGTTAATCCGAGCAAATTCATAAAACCGTCAATCACATGGCGGTCAAACCAAGCAATCGGTTTGGATATTTTGTCAAAAATGATTTTATGGGTGATGAAAATGTATAATTCGTCCATATAAAATTTATGTTTTGCCCATTTGTAACCGCTTCCCATAGCCGAAGCTACTTTTTGCGGATAAGCGGTTTCTTTATAATACATCAAATAGGCAATACCGATGCCTGATGCCGCCATCAAAATGGATGCAATCACCAACGGATCGCCCCACTCAATATGACTGTGAAACGGCAACCGGTCAGCAGATATAAAAGTGCTAAACGGAATAAATCCGGCAATAATGGTCATGATGGCTAAGAAAACCATGGCTATTAGCATGGACATAGGGGCTTCGTGTGGTTTGTGGTCGCCATAGTCCGTTTGCTTGTTGAAAAATATTCTGAAATACAAGCGGAACATATAAAAAGCAGTCAAACCGGCAACCAAAAAGCCGATGAGCCATAAGAATTTATCATATTCGAAAGCAGCCGTCAAAATTTCATCTTTACTGAAAAATCCGGCAAATGGCGGAATACCCGAGATAGCCAGAGCGGCAATCAAAAAGACCCAACTCGATACCGGCATATATTTGTGCAGACCGCCCATATCTTTCATAAAATTGCTGTGAACGGCGTGAATAATGGCACCGGCAGTCAAGAATAACAACGCTTTAAACATAGCGTGTGTAAACAAGTGGAACATCCCTGCCATATAGCCCAAACCTTCATGTCCTTCAAAACCAGAAACGCCAAGCGCCAGCATCATATAACCGATTTGCGACATGGTCGAGAATGCCAAAACCCGCTTGATATCTTCTTGTGTCAAAGCGATAATAGCAGCAAACAATGCCGAAAACGCCCCGACAACGGCAACAACTCGTAAAGCAAAACCATCTTCAATGTGATAATAAAGCGGAAAGAGTCGTGCGACCAAATATACACCGGCTACAACCATAGTCGCAGCGTGAATTAAAGCGGAAACAGGCGTCGGACCTTCCATAGCGTCCGGCAACCAAATATGTAAGGGAAACATAGCTGATTTACCCATACCACCGATATAAACCAATATCAATGCCCAAGTAAACAACGACAAGCCCATAAAGCTGAAAATCTGATGATTAACAATCCAACCCTGAATAGTTTCATAAGTAGATGGGCTGTTTAAAGTTTCAAAATCAAAACTTTGTCCGAAGTAGCCAATCATCAATATACCGATTAAGAAAAACATATCGGCAAAACGCGTTACGATAAATGCCTTTTTACTGGCGGCAACAGCCGAAGGTTTTTCAAAATAAAACCCGATAAGCAAGAAGGACGATACCCCGACCAATTCCCAGAAAATGTAAATCATAAACAGGTTAGACGATAAGACCAATCCCAACATTGAGAAGGTAAACAAAGATAAGTAGGCATAAAAACGGCTAAATCCGGTATCGCTGTGCATATAACCCAACGAGTAAATATGCACCATCAATGAAATCGTTGAAACGACAATCAACATCATCACCGAAATCGGATCGACCAAAATACCCAAGTCAATTGCCAATTTGTCGGTAAAATGTACCCAACCTTCTTTGATCATGACTTTGTAAGGTTCATATTTACCATTGACCAAACCGACTTCAA
>WFZY01000243.1 GCA_015489265.1 Flavobacteriaceae bacterium
ATATTTGACAATTTAATTAATAATAATTAAATTTTTATTAAAAAATTACTTATTGTCCAAAATAAATTAGATTTGTTTTCTTTAAAAAATTTTTGACATAAAACTTTATAAATTTGAACTCATTTTAAAATATAGTAACAAATAAACAAACATTCTATGAAATTAAAAGTATTTAAATTACTATCTGTGGCTTTCATTTTCAGTTTTCAAATGACTGCTCAACAGAAGCCAAATTTTGTAACCTTATCGGCGCCGGTGCAATATGTTCCGCCTTTAAGTTCTTTTACAACCTTACCTCGTCCGATAAAAAAGGGAGAAGTTAATCCTAAGCGCCGTTCCGGACAAAATATTGTCGTTCCGGGAAAAGGATTGCCAAAAGGGATAGATCCCGTATTACAAGTACCAAAACGTAGTCTTTCACATCCTGTAAGAAGTCCTTTATTAACTTTTGAAGCGGCTCATGATGGCGCGACACCATCCGATCCTACCGGAGCTGCCGGTCCAAACCATTATGTTATGGCATACAATACCGCTTTTAAAATTTTTGATAAAAACGGCAATGTTTTAGTCAATGAAACAGCTTTGAGCGCTTTGTTTCCGGGACATACCAGTGATGGCGACCCTATTGTTCTTTATGATCAATTTGCTGATAGATTTGTCATTACCAATTTTGATGTCTCATCAACACCCAATAAATTATTAGTAGCTGTCAGTCAAACTCCTGATCCTGTCAATGGAGGCTGGTACATTTATGCTTTTGAAATACCGGGAACTTCCAGTACTAATTTTATCGATTACCCAAAATTTTCAATTTGGAGTGACGGTTATTATATTACTTCCAATAAAGATTCCGGTTCTGCAGATACCAGTAATGTGGTTTATGTCATGGAAAGAGACCAAATGATTGCCGGTAATACATCTGCCAGAATAGTCGGTTTCCCCTTACCCGGCATTTCTACCAATGGCTTTTATTCACCTTCAGGATTTAATATAAACGGCAATCAAATGCCTCCTGCCGGCAATGCACCTATCATATATATGCAAGATGATTCATGGTCGGGCATCAATCAAGATCATCTAAAAATTTGGAATATCAATGTAGATTGGGCTAACCCCGGCAATTCAACCATCAGTAACCCGCAACAATTGCCTACTGCTGCCTTTAATGCTGTTTTTGACAATGGAAGTTTTTCCAATTTGCCACAACCCAATGGGACAAACATCGATGCTTTGCAAGCAACTGTAATGTTTATGACTAATTACAGACGCTTTACTAATTATAATTCGGTTGTGTTAAATTTTGTAGTTAATACCGATAATCAAGGTAAAGCCGGTATTCGCTGGTATGAATTACGCCAAAACAATGATGGGGATCCTTGGACGATTTACCAAGAAGGTACTTTTATAGATCCCAGTAACCATAATACCTTTGCCGGCTCAATCAATATGGATAGATTAGGAAATATTGCTTTAGGTTATACAATTGTTGATAATAATCAAGTTCCCGAGTTACACTACACCGGGCGTATGGCAAACGATCCTTTAAATCAAATGACAATTACTCCGGATACGGTTACACCCGGAATTAATTCAGATCCATCCAGTCGCTATGGAGATTATGCGCAATTAACAGTTGATCCGTCGGATGATAAAACTTTTTGGTTTATCAGTGAGTATTTTACCAATCAAGGAAGAGCGGATCAAGTTTCAAAATTCAAATTTGCGTTAGATTATAATTATGATGCCGGTATTTCAGACATTAGTGCTCCAGTAAGCGGGGTTTTGAGTAATAATGAACAAATAAGTGTCGCTATCACCAATTATGGTTTACAAAGCATTAGTAATTTTTCTGTCAAATATCAAATAGATAATGGGAGTGTTATTACCGAAAATTATAATGGAGCTATTGCACCCGGTGCAACTGCCAATTTCACGTTTGCTACAACAGCAGATTTGTCTATGGTAGGACACACTTATACCATAACGGCATCAACTGCTTTAAGTAATGATCAAGACAGCACCAATGATTCAGCGAGTGTAAATGTTACCAATTTATACCCGAATGATACAGGCGTTACAAATATTTTAAGTCCGCAATCGGGAACCGGATTAGGAAATGGGGAACCTATTCAGATAGAAATAACCAATTTCGGTGGTGTTTCACAATCCAATGTGCCGGTAAGTTATACTTTGGATGGTCAAACCGTCAACGAAACGGCTCCGGGACCATTTGCTGCAAATTCTACAGGAACTTATACCTTTAGTCAAACCGGTGATTTCTCTCAAATTGGAGACCATAGTTTAACAGCGCAAACGCATTTACCAGGCGATGCTGATACATCCAATGATAGTTATTCAACAACTATCACACATAATATGTGTCAACCCTCGGGAAATTGCAGCTATGGTGATGAAATTACCAATGTACAATTTGGGACTATTAACAACAATTCAAGTTGTAATGGTACAGGATATTCAGATTTTACTACAATATCAACCGATTTACAAGCCGGAAACTCCTATGATATGACAGTTACAGTCGGCTATTCAGAAGAACATTTTACAGCTTGGATAGATTTTAATGATGATTTCTCATTTGATGCATCTGAAATAATTGTTCCGGACTATGAATTTGGATCAGGTGGCTCAGGAGCAGGTAGTTATACCAATACATTTACCATTGATATTCCTTCAAATGCATATAATGGAGAACATTTAATGCGATTGAGAACCAACTGGCAAGCTTCTGTTCCCGATGCATGTACCGATGTATCCTACGGTGAAACAGAAGATTATAAAGTCAATATCTTAAATGGTGCCGGTATTGATGTATTTGATGGCAACCAAATTACACTTCAAACATTAGATAACAATCATTTCTTAGTGACCTTAAAAAGTCCTAAATATCAAAAAGATGTTAATATCAAGGTATATACTATCGGTGGAAAAGAGATTGTTAATCATAAT
>WFZY01000244.1 GCA_015489265.1 Flavobacteriaceae bacterium
AAATAGGCACAGCGGCATTTAGCGAACTGTCTATTGACGCCACCACTTGGCATACGGCTTATTGGGCTCGCGAAAAAGGTTTGTATGCCAAAGTTTATGATACCCAAGACGAACTGCAAAAAGAAACCGAAATCTTAGCCGAAAAATTAGCAAGCTACGATCCCGAAGCCACCCGTTTGCTCAAACAAGAACTCTGGACAGGCACCGAAAATTGGAACGATTTACTTGCCGAAAAAGCCCAAATTTCCGCCCGTTTGGTGTTGCGGGATTTTACCAAAGATTTTTTGAGGAAGTTTAGAAAATAATATCGCTTTCTGTTGACAGTCGTTTAGAGTGTAAAATGTAATTTTTTTGCAAAAAATCGAAAATACGAAATCCAAATTGCGTTAAGAGATTTCTCACTACGTTCGAAATGACATTCTTTTCTAGAGCATTACAATATTGTCAGTAGGTACAAAGCTACAAATTATTCCCCAAAAACACCCGTTGGGCTTCGTTGTAAGCATTTTCAAAAGCCGTAGGATTGATGGTAGTCGGGATTAGGTGTTGCGAAAAATACGTCAATAATTTTTCTGTTGGTAAATTGCCGACCAATTCATCTTTTGCCATAGGACAGCCGCCGAAACCTTTGATGGCGCTATCAAAACGGCGACAGCCGGCACTGTATGCAGCGTCCACTTTGTCATACCAAGTTTTGGGATGTGTATGCAAATGCGCTCCGAATTCGATATCGGGATATTTGGGAATTAAGTATGAAAAAATCCGACGAATCGTTTCGGCATCAGCCGTCCCGACCGTGTCTGATAACGAAATTAACCGCACACCCAATGCCCGCACTTTAACCACCCACTCTTCAACTATTTCTTCATTCCAAGGGTCGCCATACGGATTTCCGAAACCCATTGAAAAATACACATTTACTTTTTTATGGTGTTTATCGGCAATGTTCATAATTTCTTTGAGCAAATCGCAAGATTCCCCTATGGTTTTTGCCGTATTTCGCATTTGAAAAATTTCGGATAACGAAAACGGATACCCCAAATACGTAATTTTATCAAACTGCACCGCGTCATTAACCCCACGCCGGTTGGCAATAATAGCCAACAATTTCGTATCGGTTGCCGACAAATCCAAAGCTTCTACCACTTGCATCGTATCACGCATCTGCGGAATGGCTTTGGGCGAAACAAAGCTACCAAAATCTATCGTATCAAAACCGACATTGAGCAAGCTTTGAATATACCGGATTTTAGATGCCGTCGGGATAAATGTTTTAATCCCTTGCATCGCATCGCGCGGACATTCTATAATTTTCAAGGGTTGACTCAAATTACTGCTTTTTTTGTGATGATAAAGATAGGAAAATAAAATTAAAATGAAATATCATGATTAACCAATTCTATTTGAAAATTGGAAATACTAAAATAGCAACCAACCACAAAATAATCTTATATTTGTCGTATCAAAATTTATCTGTTTATGCGACGTTTTATCCTACTGATTTTTAGTATTTTGATATTAAATTTTTCAGCATGCGACCAACAACCGGCACCAAAACCGGTCGCTTTGTTTGATTATATTTTACCCCAAGCAAGTTATGTGGTAAAAGTCAATAAACCCAAAGCTATTTTAGCCCAAAATCCGGTTATTATTGATGGCTATTTGTCATTTTCAGATAAATCATTTTTATCTAAATCCGGTTTTGCATCACCTTATCTCATCAATATTTTACAAAACAATTCAAAAATCAAAGGTTTTGTCGCCGTAGGAAAAATACGAAATAAAGACAGTCTGTTTAACGGTAAAAGTTCTGTGTATGAACAAGATACGATATATTCAACACTTTTTAAAAAAAAGAGATTTTTTGCAACGGTGTTAAACGGTACCGGATTCATTTCCAATCAAAAATTGTTTATTGAAAATTGTATCAGAGATCAAAAATCATTTGGACAATTGGCACAGCATCCTGTTTTTAAAAAAGGTCTTGCCAGCTTGGATAACAACGCCGCTTTAAATATCGTAGTGTTGAGCGATCGACTAAAACCCGATTTATATTTTAAAAGTTCGTTAAAAATCAACCCGCAAGATGGCGGCACATGGCAATTTTTAGATTTGGTAGAACCCGACAAACAAATAGCTTCCGGTATCTGTTTGAGCAAAGACAGCACCACGGTTTTAAGCGATATATTTAAGTCGATTCAACCGGCACAACATGATTTTAGCCACTTGGAACCTTTTGCATTGGACGAATCCATTACATTAAGCTTCGACGATTTTGATCAATTTGTCAAAAATCTGAACCGGCATAAAATCTACGCGCCCCAACAAGCCGTTGAAGGCAAAAAGATACTTTCCGGTTTGAAAGTATTGGCATTTTTTAAAGAAAATACCAATCGGGCTGTCATTTTAAAATTGCACGATTTGTCTGAGATTGATATTGAGGCGTTTGAAAAAATTAAGTCCATCAATAATTATGATATTTATAAATTTCCTTATAACAAATTGATTAACAGCTATTTTTCAAATATTCTACCAACTATTTCCGCCAACTTTTTGACAATTATAGATGATAAATTATTAATTACAAATTCGCAAAGTTATCTTGAAAAAGTTTTAAATGACATTCAAAATCACGCTACTTTGTCGCAAAGTAAAACCTATCAGACACTAAAAAATGAAATGCCTGACAATTATCATTTGGTGTTGTTTAAAAACAAATTGAATATCAAGGACAAAAACTATATGAAAGTCCAAACTTTTAAGGTGGAAGACGGAACCGTTTTTACCAATTTGGCCTTAAAATCTTTTGCAACCGGCAAAGGACCAACGCCGGTTGAACAAGTTTTGTCTTATGATTTGTCTGAACTACCCAAAACCGACCCGCAATTGGTATTTAATCATAAAACCAAAACCTACAATATTATTTATCAAGATGAAAAGAACCGGTTAAATTTGGTTAATTTGAAAGGCAAAACGCTATGGCAAACGAACTTGAAAGGCGATATTATCGGTAAAATTCATCAAGTTGATTTGCTTCGCAATCACAAATTGCAATATACTTTTGTTACACCACATCATTGGTATGTCATTGACCGTTTGGGACGTAATGTCGAAAAATTTCCGGAATATTTTTTGCAAAAAATAACACAAGGAATTAGTGTATTTGATTACGAACACAACAGAAAATACCGTTTTGGCATAACACAATCCAACAAGTTCAAATTGTTTGACAACCAAGCCCAAAAGGTCAAGGGCTTTAAAGTAAAAACGGAAGCGGACATCTCTTATCCACCGCAACATTTTCGTATAGGGAATAAAGATTTTATCCAAATAACCGATACCAACGGCAAACTTTATCTGCTTAACCGTCGCGGGCAAGAACGGATTAAAGTATCCGAGAAATTTGAAACCACGCGCAATCCTTGGGGTGTTTTTAACCGCAAATTTGTCAATATTGATGACCAAGACCGGCTCATTGCCATAGACTTGTCAGGAAAAATTAAAACCGGAAAAGTTGATTTGGCAGAACATATATTATCAGAAATCAAACACGGCACTTTGGCCGCCGTAGCCGGCAACAAACTCTTGATTGACAAAAAAATCATTGACTTGGACTTGGGAACTTATATCCGACCGCATATTTATAAATCCGGCAAACAAATTATTATCTTTATTGCCAACACCGATAACAATAAAATCTATGCTTTTGACAAAACCGGCAAGCCCCTGCAAAATTTCCCGATTATCGGACAACAAATTTTGGATTTTAAGTCCGGTAAACAAGG
>WFZY01000245.1 GCA_015489265.1 Flavobacteriaceae bacterium
AAGCAAGCATTTAAAAAAAATTTAAACAACATCCTTGCTTTTGATGATTATATGGGAAGACCTTCCCAAAAATTTAAAAGCATTCACATTGCCGGCACCAACGGGAAAGGTTCGGTATCGCATTTTTTGGCATCTATACTGCAAGAAGCCGGCTACAAAACCGGTTTATACACCTCACCTCATCTTAAAGATTTTAGAGAGCGCATCCGTATCAACGGTCAAATGATACGTAAAAATTGTGTGATAAATTTTGTCAAAAGACATCAAAAATTCTTTGACCAACACCGGTTATCATTTTTTGAAATGACCGTCGGAATGGCATTTGAACATTTTGCCAAAAAACAAGTGGATATCGCGGTAATTGAAACCGGACTGGGTGGACGATTAGACAGCACCAATATCATTTTGCCGGAACTGAGCATTATCACCAATATCAGTTTGGACCATACCAATATGCTTGGCGACACCTTGGCACAAATAGCCAAAGAAAAAGCCGGTATTATAAAAGCAAATAGACCGGTTGTAATCGGTAGAAAACAACCTGAAACTATCGGAGTTTTTGAACAAATTGCCGGTCAAAAAAAAGCACCGGTTATTTATGCCGAAGATTTGCATCTTGCCAAATACGAATCCGGATTGCAGGGGCATTATCAACAAGAAAACATTCGGACCGTAGTAGCGGCGGTTCAACAATTAAGACAACAAGGTTGGAACATTACGGCATCCGCCTTAAAATCCGGGCTGAAAAATGTGGTAAAAAATACCGGTTTACGTGGACGATGGGAAATTTTGCAAACCCGACCTTTGGTCGTTGCCGATACGGCACATAATCCGGACGGTTTGTCCATAGTGATGCAACAAATAGCCGAAACCCCGCATGATCAATTACATTTCGTATTGAGTTTTGTCAATGACAAAGACTTGGATTTGATTTTACCGTTATTTCCTAAAAATGCCCGTTATTATTTCAGTAAAGCTCAGATACCCAGAGCTTTGGACGAACAAATTTTACAACAAAAAGCCCAAAATTACGGATTGAAAGGACAAAGTTTTCCAAGTATTGCACAAGCTTACAAAGCCGCCCTGCAATCTGCCGGCAAAAAGGATTTAATTTTTGTAGGTGGTAGCACGTTTACAGTGGCTGAGATTCTTTAATTAAATGTTTGTAATGTGAAAAATTGTAGTCATTCCTAGAAACAAAATCCGGTTATTTCGACACATCCCGCCCCAACAAAAGTCGGGACGGAACACTTAATGCCCCGGGTCTCAATTCCTTAATTTTTACAAATCCCGCCAAGCCTTTTTGTCCACTACCGTGCCTTTTTGAAGTTTGACCACACCCGGATTACTGCGAATCATAGTTTTAAGCGTAGTTGCATCGGTTAAATATAAAGGAAAATTAAATTTTTGGGCAATATCCTCATCAATCACCGCAAACAAACCGATAACCTCCTTGCCTTCATTTTGTAATCTATGTGCATAATTGTTGATTTTTACAAGAGCTTCATCGCTTATCTCAGCAGGATTGTAGGATATAATCAGATAAACTTCCGGCATCTTCAAAACCTTATTGGTAATATCACCATCGGTTTCATTTTCGATACTAAAATCATGGATGGGGGGCGTATAGGCTTCTTCCAAAGTAATGGTTTTTCGATCGACAAATTCCGCTCCTTTGATATTCCACGGCTCGTCTTCATTAGAAAATTCTTTGACTTTGCCATCCACTTTATAATACCAAATATCTTTAAATTTACCCGTTGACGCACCGGGCGGTATCTGCATCCCTTCTTCAATATTTTTGCCAATGGCATACGGACGAAAATCGATTAAAGGTAAATGACGAATGGTGTAAATCATCAACAACATAGCAAAAAATGCTAAACCATGCGACAAAGCTGTTGTTAAACGCCGGTTTAAAAATGGTTGAATATCTTTATATCGCCAATTTAAAAACAAAATAAAGAGGATTAAAACTACATTTTTATAAAAAGTTTGCCAATTGGTCAGTTTAATAGCATCACCGAAACAACCGCAGTCGGTAACTTTGTTGTAGTATGCCGAATACCAAGTTAAAAATAAAAACAACGTGATTAAAAACAGAAGCGCCCGCAAGGTAAATTTTGGTTTGTAACCGAAGAGTAACCAAACTCCCAAAGCAAATTCCAGCCCTATCAAAATCACCGATATTTCC
>WFZY01000246.1 GCA_015489265.1 Flavobacteriaceae bacterium
AAATTGGCAAAAGAATTAGCCAAGCCCGGTGTATTTGTCAATAGAACCATCCAAGATTTTTATGAATTGCCCAACCCCGATACCGGACAAAAAATGAAAGGCGGCACCGTCGATTTTTTATTTGAACACGCCAATCCGGTTTCAAAAGCCATTAGAGAAAAATGGGACGATAACGGCAATTTACGATGGGGAAAACCGTTAAAACAACATTTGCACAACTATTTTACCAATGTTCGTAAACTTAAATTCGAAATTTTCGTCGATTGGTTGCCTACGGACAATTGCTTTGTCAGTTTATCCGACAAGGTCAAAGACAAATGGGGTGATCCGGTGGCTAAAATCCGTATCGGTAATCACCCGCACGATTTAAAAGTGGCGGAAATCATCGCCGATAAATCCAAACAGATATTAGCAAAAATGGGGGCGCATAATATTTATCTCGGTATTAGCGGTGCGCCACCCAACAACTTGCAAGCCGGCGGCTGCCGCTTTGGAAATGATAAGAAAAAAACCGTGCTTAATAAATACTGTCAAGCACATGAAGTCGATAACTTGTTTATTACCGATGGTAGTTTTATGCCAACAGGTGGTAGTGTCACTTACACATGGACCATTTATGCCAATAGTTTTCGAGTGGCGGATTTTATTAAAAATAAATTGAAATCCTAATATTTATCAAAAATTAATTAAAAATATATTGATTTACTGGTGTTAGTTTGTTATATTTGCATTGTTAACCTATATCATATATAATTATGAAAACTAATGCCCTATTGCGCATTATAAGCTTATGGCTTATATTGCTATTAACTTCAGCCGCTTTTTGGCCTCTTAAGTCAAACCCCACGCTTAGTCGGATATCGAAAACGCAAAATGACGCTGTCTATTTTAATCCCCGTCAATATTTTAATAAGCAGTGCGCTTTTTGTCACAGTGATAATTCTAAAATCGCCCCTTCTATGAGTGATGTAAAGGTGGCTTACCTTAGTAAATATCCTAAAAAAGCTGATTTTGTGAAGCATATGACCGCTTTTGTTTTACATCCAAATGCAGATAATAGACTAATCAAAGAAAATTTGAATAAATATAAAGAAATGCCATCCGGTATGTTTTATGATGCCACAAAAATATTAAGGGTGGTTCATTATATTTATGACTCAGTAGAAATTCCTAAAGAATTTAAAATTGGTAAAAATGATACTATTAAATTAGAAACATTAGACAATACACCCAAAGCAATAGAAGCAAAAATAAAATTGCACAAGGGAGTAGATATTTGTAAAATTTTAAATTTAAAGCCGGTTGACTTTGAATTTGCAAAAGCAAGTATCCATCCGGCAATGGCAAAACAATTAGATAATTTGGTTCAGTTTCTCAAAGCCAATCCGGACACCAATATAGAAATCCGAAATTATACTGATTCAAGAGGAAGTACACAACGTAATTTGCAGTTATCTAACAAACGTGCCAATGCTATTAAGCGCTATCTGATAAGCCACGGTATTTCTTATAAAAGAATCACTGCTAAAGGATACGGTGAAACCAAATTATTAAACCGGTGTAAAGATGGCGTGCCTTGTACGGAAAAAGAACATGCTAAAAACCGTAGAACAGAATTAATTATTAGATAAGAAATTAATAGAAGTTTACATTGTGTTTCCAATAAAAAAATGAAGAAATATTGAATGAAATTTAATATCCAAACATTAGAGAATGTTAAAATTTACCCTTTATAACTCATGTTATTTTTTTTATATATATTTGACTAATAAACACAAACAATTTTATTAACACAAACATTTAAATTATGATGAATTTAAAGTTAATTAGCATTATTATTGTAATGTCCTTTTCTTGGTTTAACATATGGAATAGCCATACAAATTTATCAACCAAATCTAACAACTACATTGTAGGAAGCTACAATCAAGTATCTGGAGAAACTTTTTACAAGAATCAATGTGCTTTTTGCCATACCAAGGAACAGTTAATCGCACCGGATATGAACAAAATTAAAGCCAAATATTTAACAAAATACAAAACCAAAGATGCTTTTGTCAAAGCGGTAACAGCATTTGTAAAAAATCCGGATAAGAAAAACGCTATCTATAAAGACGGTATTGATAACTTCTCCGATATGCCCAAAATGCCTTTTAAAGATGCACAAATCAAAGCGGTAGCAGAATATATTTATAGTGCAAAAGCGCTTTAGTTTCAGACCAAACATACTATTTATTGATTTTATTTGCTTAACTTTGTTTGTTTAAGCAGAATGGGGGCTGTTGCTAAAAAATTAACAACATGAAAAAACTTAAAAAGATACTGGGAATTATTAGCTTAAGTATCGCTTTGTTGGCAACTGTTTTGCATCTAACCGGATATGGCTACATCATAAAAGCCGCCAAAATTGTTTACGGCAACGGGCATATTACTTCATTTATTGACGATTTCCGTTTTTTTCCTACAAGAAAAATTAATAACGCCCCCAATAATATCTGGCATTGGCCCAAACATAAAAGTTATAATCAAATCAAACCCACTCAAAGACTGCTCGATGAGCACAAAAAGATGAAAACTGTTGCCTTTCTCATCATCAAAAACGACAGTATTTTGAGTGAAAATTATTACGAAGGTTACAATCAAGACAGTTTGTCTAACTCGTTTTCAATGGCTAAAAGTATGACCGAAGCCCTTTTGGGTAAAGCCATCAAAGACGGTTATATAAAAATGTCCGATAAAGTCATCAAATACTTGCCGGAATTAAAAGGTAAATATGCACAAGAAGTTACTGTTGCCGATGTGGCTTCCATGAGTAGTGGTTCTAATTGGATAGAAGACTATTATAATCCGTTTCATATCACAACCGAAGCTTATTTTAGTGATGATTTATACCGCTTAATGCTCGATAAAGTCCGTATTGACCACAAACCCGGACAAAAATTTAACTATCTCAGTGGTGATACGCAACTGATGGGTATGATTATCGCAAAAGCTACCGGCATGACGCTATCCGAATATATGTCCAAAAGTTTTTGGCAACCCATGGGGGCGCGCAAATATGCTCTTTGGACTTTAGATGGAAAAGGCAAAACGGAAAAAGCTTTCTGTTGTATCAATTCCAACGCCCGTGATTTTGCCCGTTTTGGCAAACTGTACGAACATTTGGGCAACTGGAACGGGACTCAAATTTTGGATACGGCTTATGTCAAAAAATCATTATCCCCCCGTTTAGCATCTTCTACTTACTACGGTTATTCTTGGTGGTTAAGCCATTACAAAAACAAAAAAATTGCCTATATGCGTGGCGTTTTAGGGCAGTATGTCATCATCATTCCCGAAGACAATTTGATTATTGTCCGTTTGGGTAAAAAGCGAGATTTTATTCCCAACGGTAAACCACATTCCAATGATTTTTATATTTATATTGACGAAACATACAAAATGTTGAAAAATCTATAGTTTTGGTTATAAAAACCGTTTTTAAACCACACCTATTTAACGACTTCTAACGATTTGTTCATTCTTTAACAAGCTTTTTCCCATGTAACGCAACATCACTTGCGCTATGGCTATAACATCATTTTCACAATAATTTTTGATGCGTTCCAAATCATTTTCTTCATAGTACACTCTTGCCACATCTTTACCGTCTATGTCTTGTTTGGGCGAAGGAATCCCTAAAATATGGGTTAATAATTCGAGTGAGGTATAATGCTTATAATCGCCAAATCGCCACAATTCCATCGTATCACAAAAGGGAGTTTCCCATGGTTTTTTACCATAAACCGCCAATTGTTTCGGTAGTGGAATTTTATTGATAATCATCCGGCGGGCAATATACGGAAAGTCAAATTCCTTACCGTTATGGGCACAGAGTTTTAAATCCTTGCGTTGAAAATATTTGGAGTTGAGCAAACCGGCAAAATCTTGCAAAAGCTTGGCTTCATCATCGGAAGCAAAAGATTTGATACGAAATTCGCTACCGTCATCTTTCACAAAAAAACCAACAGATATGACGATAATTTTACCAAATTCCGCCCAAATACCTGCCTGTTCATATAAATCTGCTACGGTTATATCGTCATTGAGCCGGTATTTAACCTTTTTTTCAAATAATTTCCTTTTGGTATTATCTAAATCTTCAAACCGGTAAATTTCAGGAACGGTTTCAACATCGAGAAATAAAAACTGCGACAAACGGGCTTGGTTTAGCATAAACTGTAAATTCTTCTCTCAAAATTATTATATTTGGCTTAGATTTGCAAAAATAATTCTATGGACAATTTGACTTTTGCCGTTATCGTGTTTTTCTTGGCATTTCCTTTCGGATTTTGGCGTGTAAAAAGTAAATTTAAATCGAGAGATTGGATGCTGGCTATTCACATTCCGGTTTTGTTTATCATTTTATTGCGAATTTATAACAAAGTGCATTTTCATACCGGATTTTCTTGGACGTCAGTTGTCTA
>WFZY01000247.1 GCA_015489265.1 Flavobacteriaceae bacterium
ATATCAATATAAATACAAGAATTCAATAACATTTTACGAAATATATTTAACAATTTTGCCATAAAAGAAACCGGTTGTCATAAAACTTAAAAAAGCAGCTATATCATAAAAAAATTGTTAAAAAAATATTTTTTTTAAGCTATTAAAAAGCAATTTTCTATCTTTAAGCTCTAAAAAAATTCTTATGAAAAGTATATTTTTTGCATCCATCTTTTATATCATATCCCTTAATCTTGGCGCACAACAACTGGTTAAAGGTAAAGTTTTTGATGCCCAAACCGGTGAACCACTTGCCTTTGCTAATATTACTTATGACCAAAATAAAGGGGTGGTTTCTGATTTTGACGGACAGTTTGAATTGGTCATCCCCAAACCATATAAATCCTTTAAAATTAATTATATTGGATATCAAGCACAACAAATAACAATAAATTCGCAGAAGAAATTTTATAAAATCAATTTAAAACCATCGACAGAACAATTAGATGCTGTTGTGATTAACGGTAAATATGTCAATCCGGCAATTGCTTTGATGCAAAAAGCCATCAAACTCAAAAAGCGCAATAATTACCAAACCAAACTCAAAAAATATGCTTTGACCAAGTATATGAAGTTTGTCGTTGGCGGTGAAACAGATAAAATTAACAAAGATTTTGACACGATATATAAAAACGGTAAATTTTATAAACTGGATTCTACTTTTTTCAAATTTAAAAAAAATTTAGGGAATAAATATGCCTGGCTTATTGAAAATATTGCCAAAGTCAACGGACAGAACGGAAATGAAAAAGCGGAAGTCATCGCCACTAGGACAGCCGGCTTGAAACAGCCGCTTTATGAGCTGATCGCCTTGCAAATATCCGGACAAAATGTTTATCAAGACCGATACAAATTACTGTTTAGTTCATATATTGGTCCCTTTGCCAAGTCGTCCTTTAAAACCTATCGCTATGAAATAGCCGATACCATTAACTTACAGAACCGTCCGGTTATTGTGGTTAATTATAAGAATACCAAAAAACCTTTGGTTTCCGGAAAAATTTATTTAGACCTTAATACTTTAGGTATTGCCGAATTTACTTTAAACACTTATAAGGCCTATCAATTTAATGCCGACTACCGGTTTAAATATTATCCGGCTGAAAAACTTTGGTTTCCAAAAGATGTCGATATGACTATCAAAAAAGCGGAAAAGAAAGATGGTATTAATTTGGGGGATCAAATACAAATTATCGGGGTTAAGCCGGATTCTATCGTTGTCAATAAAAAAGGGGATACCTTACGTTTTACCCGTAAAAAAGATTTGATGGATTATATGTATGCTCATTATCAATTGCATATTTTTGATGTGTTATTGGGTAAAAATTATCCCGAAAAAATTACCTACAATATGCAAGTATCACCTTTGGCAGCCAAACGCAGTCGCGAATTTTGGGAAAAGATGCGCCATGAAACCTATACGCCAAAGGAACTGCGCACTTACCAATTTATTGATTCTGCTGCCGCAAAAGACAAAGTGGATTATAATATTCACAAATACAAGCGCTTGTTTGACGGCTACTATCCGGTAACCGATAAAATAGATTTGGATATTATCAACTTAATAGACTATAACCGCTATGAAGGTTTACGGATAAAAATAGGAGGACGCACCAGCGAAAATTTCTCTGACAAATGGCAAATAGCCGCTTATGGTGCCTATGGATTTAAAGATAAGGGCTTTAAATACAGCGGCAGTTTGCGTTATAAAGTTTGGCACAAAACCCAAACCTTTTTAAAAATTTCTTATACTGACGATTTGTTAAAATCTGCAGCATTCAAATCCTATGCCGGTCGCAACCTGTTTATTCCGCAGCAACAGCATTTTGCCGATGATAAATTTTACCGGCATCAAACCGGCAACTTTGGCATTTCGCACTTGTTGAATCCGCATTTTAAAGTGGATGTAAATTTATCAAAAAGCTATTTAACCACCCTATATCCTATTCCGTTTCACAGGGGACGATTGGAATTTACCGAAAAAGACCAAGTTTTTTATAATCTAGGATTGGAAATCACCCCTTTTGCCAAATATTATTTAGCCCCCGAAGGTCGGAAATTACTAAAAGACGGCTATCCGAAATTTTATGTCAATTTTGAAAAGAATATTCCGCAATGGCAAACCGATCCCACAGATTATTACCGTATCGATTTACAAACTTATTTGAAGAAAACTTTTGTCAACCGCAGTTATACCGAATTGTACTTGCGCTTGGGTATGGCGTCGAAAGGCGCCGGTATAGACAAACTTTTTATGCCGGTTACCAATGATTATCCGGGCAGCAATCCGTTGAAACGTTTTAATATTCCGCTGAAATTTGCCTTTGAAACCATGAAAGACATGGAATTTGTCGATAATTTTATCACGACGGCTCACCTGCAACATACATTTACCCGACTCAAAATAAACGCCGGTAAAAGCATAGATATCCGGCTACTTGCTGCTGCTGCATACGGATTAAGTTATAGTGACAACACATACAACGGCATCAAATCATTAAAACAAGTTTATTATGAAACCGGTATTGAATTTCGCCGGTTATTTTCAAATTTCGGACTTGGTTTCTACTATCGTCTCGGGGCTTATGCACAACCCAATTTTATGGATAATTTGAGTATCCGCCTGACGGTTGATCCGTTTACGTTAAGGATGAATTAAAACAAAACCTTATTCACACATTAAATTTATTAAAATATGTGAAATCGAAGAAATAATATTTATATTTGAAAAAGTGTCCATCCAGAGACCTACTAGGTTTTGAAAACCTAGTAGGTCTGATAAGAAAATATAATTAATTGATAATCAATAAACTAATTTTAATATTAGTTGGAAAGTGCCAAGTGCGCTTTAAATGCTTCATAGATTATTGAATTCTATGATGTTTTCAATAACTTCGAACTTAAATTCTGCTTCCAAATTGAGAAAGTGAATATTGTATTTAATATAAAAAAATGTCTCCCACTTAGGCGGAGAGACTTACCAAATGTTTTCACAACGGAATAATCCTTATTGTGATTTCCTTTCGACTACAAATATATAAAAAAATTATAGAAAGTTCAAATATTTTTTTTAAAACAACACTTTGTAAATAAATATTTGTTAACTTTATACATTCTTTAACTAAAAACTTCAGATTATGAAAAAACATATTTTAGGACTCGACATCGGTACTAACAGTATTGGTTGGGCATTAATTGACTATGATGCTAACAATAATATAGGCCAAATCAATAATTTAGGCGTCAGAATTATCCCTATGTCACAAGATATTCTAACCCATTTTGAGCAAGGACAATCTATTTCTCAAACAGCAGAACGGACTCAATATAGAAGTACTAGAAAACTCTATCAGCGAGCCAATCTTAGAAGAGAACGCTTGCATCGCGTTTTGAATATTTTAAATTTTTTACCACCCCATTATAAAAGTCAAATAGATTTTGAGAATAAAAAAGGACAATTTAAGAAAGAAGTCAAGCTCAATTACAAACCAACTGATACCGGCAAGTATGAATTTGTTTTTAAACCTTCTTTTTTAGAAATGGTAGAAGATTTTAAAAACAGAGGTATCAAACAACAAAAGATGCCTTATGATTGGACCATCTATTATTTGCGAAAAAAAGCCCTGAGAAATCCTATCAGCAAAGAGGAGCTAGCTTGGATTATAATGAATTTTAATCAAAAACGCGGCTATTTTCAATTACGAGATGCCGAAGAAACCGAGAATAAGGAAAATGAAGAAAAAACATTTGAAGTTTTAAAAGTTGCCAAAGTCATTGAAAATGGAGATGTTATCAAAGCAAATGGCACCAAACTGTATGATGTGTATTTTGAAAACGGTTGGAAATATTCCAAACCCATAGCTAAACCGGAAGAATGGATAGGCAAAACCAAAGAGTTCATTGTCACAACCAAAAAACTAAAGGATGACAGTATCAAAAGAACATTTAAAAAAGTTGATTCTGAAAAAGATTGGATTGCCATTAAAAAGAAAACCGAAAGCGACATTCTAAAATCGGGCAAGCATGTAGGGACCTATATTTATGATCATTTATTAAACGACCCGCGACAAAAAATAAGAGGGCGACTCATCAAGACTATCGAAAGAAATTTTTACAAAAAAGAACTTTCTGCCATTTTAGAAACCCAAAAACAGTTTCATCCCGAATTAACCAATCAAAAATTATTAGAGGATAGCTTGAAGGAACTTTATCTACACAATAAAGGCCATCGCCAACAACTGGTTCATAAAGACCTAAGCTATCTGTTGATGAACGACATCATTTTTTATCAACGACCACTCAAAAGTCAAAAACACTTAATATCCGGTTGTCAGTATGAAAAAATAAGGTATAAAAAGACGGTTAAAGATGAAAAAACAGGTGAAACTAAAGTTGAAACAGTAGAGAAAGCCATTCCTGTAATTCATAAATCGCATCCATTATATGAAGAATTTCGTTTGTGGCAGTTTTTACACAATCTAAAAATTTATCAAAAGGAACGTAAAATACTAGACAAAACATATTTTGATGTTGATGTTACCGACCAAATGTTCCCCACAGATTCTGATTGGGTAAAACTTTATGATTATTTGAGTCAAAGAAAAGATGTGAGCCAAAAAACCATCATCGATTTTATAGTAAAAGAAAGAAAAATAGATAAACTTGAAAAGGATAATTATCGTTGGAACTACCCCGAAGATAAAAAATATCCGGCAAAACCGGTCTTATTTAGTTTTATCAACCGCCTAAAAAAAGTAAAAGGGCTCAATATCAATGATTTTTTGACCGACAAAAACAGTCAAGCTTTATGGCATTTGATTTATTCCATAAAAAATCCCGAAGAATTTGAAACAGCCCTGAAAAAATTTGCCAAAAAATACGGGTTAGACCAAGATAGTTTTGTAGAAAACTTTAAAAACTATCCAGCATTTGACGCTGATTATGGTGCCTATTCATATAAAGCACTTAACAAAATTGTACCCTTAATGCGAATGGGGAAATATTGGAAAGAAGACGCTATTGCACAACAAACCAAACAAAGAATAGATGACATCATAAGCCGCCTTAAAACCATAGATTTTGACAAAAACAAATTAAAAGAGATTACCGATGATGACATTTCAATTCCCCTACTAAAAAGTTTTTTGCCGTTTAAAAACAAAAATCCATACACGGCACTCAACACTTATCAAGCTACTTATGCAGTATATGGCAGACATTCTGAATTTGGTGATGTGCAATACTGGAGAAAACCTACAGATATCGACACTTATATAAAAAACTTTAAGCAACACAGCTTTCGCAATCCTATAGTTGAGCAAGTTGTACTGGAAACGCTCAGAACCGTTCGAGATATTTGGAAAGATTTAGGGAAGGGCACCCCGCATTTTTTCGATGAAATTCATGTAGAATTGGGGCGTGAACTTAAAAAGTCAGCTGACGAACGAAAAAGAATAGCTGCAAAAATGTCAGAAAACGAAAGGACCAATCACCGAATTAAAGCATTGCTGAAAGAACTGACAGGCGCCGGTGCCAATCCGCAATCGCCAAGTCATGCCGAAATTTTAAAAATATATGATCAAGATGTGGCCAATAGTCAAGCTGTCTTACCGGATGATATTCAAAAAATAAGAAAATCGAATGAACCAACTCAGGCACAAATAATACGCTACAAACTATGGTTAGAACAGAAATACATTTCGCCCTATACCGGCAAACCCATTCCCTTGTCAAAATTATTTACCACCGATTATCAAATAGAACATATCATACCGCAATCGCGATACTTTGACAATTCATTAAATAATAAAGTTATAGCCGAAAGCGATGTCAACCAAGATAAAAGTAACCAAACCGCTTATGCTTACATCGAACAAAAAGGCGGTAGTATTATCAATGGACACAAGCTTCTAACACTTAAAACATATGAAGCGCATTGCAAAAAATATTTTAAAAACAACAAGCGAAAACTGCAAAATTTGTTGAGTGAAGATGTTCCTGAAGGTTTTATCAATCGACAATTAAATGACACGCGTTATATCAGCAAATTAGTCAAAGCTTTGCTTAGCAATATCGTAAGAGATGATGGCGAAGAAATAGAAACATCTAAGCATCTGTTGCCTGTAACCGGAGCTATTACATCGCAATTAAAACACGATTGGGGTTTGCATGACAAATGGAACCAACTGATTTTACCGCGATTTAAACGGCTTAACGAGCTAACCGGGACACAAGATTTTACATACATTAATCAAAACGGCATAGAAGTTCCGGTCATTCCGGATTATATACCGGGAAAAATTAATAAAAAACGAATTGATCACCGGCATCATGCTTTAGATGCCTTAACCATAGCAGCTGTAACACGTGAGCATATTCAGTATATAAATTCCTTAAACAATTACAAAATCAAATCCGGACTACAACCAAAATTACGCATCCAAAATGCTGATGGACAATACGCCAAAACCTTTAAAATGCCTTGGACAACATTTCCGGTCGAAGCTTATCAAGCTTTACGAGAACTTATCCCCAGTTTTAAACAAAACTTAAGAGTAATTAACAAGGCAACCAATAAATATTGGAAATGGGTCAAACAACCGGACGGACAGTATAAAAAACAAAAAGTTAAGCAAACAACCGGAAACCATTGGGCTATAAGAAAACCATTACATAAAGAAACATTTTACGGTAAATTGGAAAATATGAAAGCCGGAAAAAACAAAGTGGTTACTTTTGGAAAAAAAGATTTGAGTGAAATCACCGGTGAAAAGCATCTCAAAAAGATTGTGGATAAAACAATTCGAGAAGTTATACTGCCTAATCATTTAAAAAATTATGTAGATGATAAAGGTCATATTAATTATGCTTCGGCATTTAGTCCGGAAGGCATAGAAGCTTTGAACAAAAACATCACGCAATTAAATAATGGTAAACCCCACCAACCTATTTACAAAATAAAAATGTTTGAAACAGGTAGCCGTTTTCCGTTGTCTGATAATCCTAATAGTTCTAAAAATAAAAAATATGTAGAAGCCGCCAAAGGTACCAATCTCTATTTTGCTGTCTATTGGAATGAAAAACTACAGAAACGTCAATATGAAACCGTGCCGTTAAAAGAAGTGATTGAACATCAAAAACAAGTAGCACATTTACCTAAAACTGAACGGACACCTATCCCCGTTAAACCCGAATTAGGAGAATTTTTGTTTGCACTATCGCCTAATGATTTGGTATATGTGCCATTCCCTGATGAAGATGTCCAAAATATAGATTTCAATCAATTAAGCGCTGCACAAAAAGAACGTATATATAAGTTTGTGAGCGGTTCGACAGTGCAAGGTTTCTTTGTGCCGGCTACTTGGGCAACAGCTGTTTATAACAAACAAGAATTAGGCCCCTTAAATAAAAGCGAGAGAGCTTTAGATGGTACCATGATCAAAGAAAAAGCCATAAAATTGCAGGTTGACCGTTTGGGACAAATCAAACCTGTTAAAATCTAAACCTATGATTAAACGGACTATATTTATAGGAAGTGATGCCTACATTTACACGCGGCACCAACAATTATGTATCGAGTTTAAAGACGAGAACAAAGACAAAGTGTCTATCCCTATAGAAGACATCGGCGTTTTGGTTTTAGAAGCATACCGCTTAACCTTGTCTTTAAACTTGATTTCGAGATTATTAGACAATAACGTCGCATTGATAACTTGTGATGATAAAAAAATGCCACAAGGGATGTTATTGAATTTGGAAGGCAATCATCTGCAGCAAATTCGTTTTCAAGATCAAATAAATGCCTCTGTACCTTTAAAAAAACAATTATGGGCACAAACCATTAAACAAAAAATCTATAATCAAGGACGCCTACTGGTTAAACTGGGTTTAATAGAAGAGCCATTACATCAAATGCCCCGCAATATGTTGCAATGGCGTACATCGGTCAGAAGCGGTGACCCCGACAATTATGAAGGACGTGCCGCTGCCTTTTACTGGCGGACGATTTTTAAAAATCACCTATCCGGATTTACCAGAGAACGTGGTGGCATACCACCCAACAATTTGCTAAACTACGGCTATGCAATCTTACGAGCCTTAACTGCCCGTTCACTAACCGCATCGGGCTTGTTACCGACTTTAGGTATTCATCACCACAACAAGTACAATGCCTACGCATTGGCAGATGACATCATGGAACCTTACAGACCATACGTTGACCGGATTGTTTATGAAATTGTCGCTCATCCGTTTGTAGATGTTAACCATTTGGAACTGGATAAAGAAACCAAAGCCAAATTGTTACAAATACCGGCTATTGATGTTACTATCGATCATGAAAAAAGCCCGTTAATGAATGCCATGCAGCGTACAACTACCAGTTTGTATCGCTGTTTTAGTGGAGAAAACCGTAAAATTTTGTATCCCGTTTTATAACCGGTTATTATGAGTGATTTATCAAGACTTAATCAATATAGAATTATGTGGGTTGCCGTATTTTTTGATTTACCAACCGAAAAAGCCAAAGACCGGAAACAAGCTGCTTTGTTTCGCAAACGGCTTATCGAAGATGGTTTTGCCATGTTTCAATATAGTGTCTATATGAGACATTGCCCCAGTCGTGAAAATGCCGATGTGCATGTCAAACGTGTCAAATCTTTTTTACCACCCAACGGTGAAGTTGCTATCTTTAGAATCACCGATAAACAATTCGGTATGATAGAGATTTTTAGTAACAAAGAAGTCAAAGAAAAACCAAAAATGCATCAACAATTGAGTCTTTTTTAAACAAAAAAATAGCCGGCAGGTACTGCCGGCTATTTTGTGTTGAACATTTTTTTAATCCTAAAACTTCTATAAGTTACTATGTATCAAATTTTTGCACCCTTGTACATTGTGTTCAACATATCAAAGATACAAAATGAAAGGAAATCACAACCCTTTGCTTCCGTGCCGATTTTTATTGATATTGTGTTCAACATATCAAAGATACAAAATGAAAGGAAATCACAACCCCTTGTTTAAAGCTTCTTGTATCATTCATATTGTGTTCAACATATCAAAGATACAAAATGAAAGGAAATCACAACTTGCCCATTGTGCCATTTGTTCTATACCAAATTGTGTTCAACATATCAAAGATACAAAATGAAAGGAAATCACAACTCCCTCTGCGTCCTCGTCATATTCTTTATATTGTGTTCAACATATCAAAGATACAAAATGAAAGGAAATCACAACTCTTTTATTGATGTCAGTCTTTCCAACTGATTGTGTTCAACATATCAAAGATACAAAATGAAAGGAAATCACAACCTCCAATCCTCTGTCCTGTCGTCTATAATTATTGTGTTCAACATATCAA
>WFZY01000248.1 GCA_015489265.1 Flavobacteriaceae bacterium
ACTGCGGTGTGTGTTAGAATCATCGCATTGGATGATATCCATTTCTGCCTGTTCTTCCAGTATGATTAAATTTCTGACATTGATGAGTGCATCGACTTTGGCATCCAATTTATGGGTTATTTGCAGCTTAAAATTTTTGATTCCTTTGGGAACAAAAACAAACAAACCATCGGCAAATAAGGCAGTATTAAGCGCATTTAGCGGATTGTCAGAATTTTGAACCAAGCGGTTAAAATAGGGTTTGACTAATTCGGGATAAGTTTTGACGGCTGCTTTAAAACTACCGATAATGATACCGCTATTTAAAACTTCCAAAGCTTTTTCTCCTGCAAACAAGCCGTTAACAAGGTTTACATTATAAGTTTCCAAATCGGGGACCAAGCAAGTGTCAATCAGATTGTCTTGCGCAATAATTTCATTAAAAGCCGGATGATAATACCGGTTGACAAATTCTTTTAAATTGGTTTTGCGCCATTTTTCATCTTTAATGATAGGCAATCCTTTTTGCTGAAATTTTTGAAAAGCTATTTGCTTCTCTGCTACAACAAAATCATGGAAATCTCTCCATAGTTGCGCTTGATTTTGTGTGATATATGATATGATATTTTCTTGTAATTTCATTTTTTGTTGAGGAATTTATTCGATTCAAAGAATATTTTGTATTATGATTGAAACCTATTGCTTCAAATATAACTTCTGCTTTGAATTTGATGAATTGATGATTTGTTTCGTTTCATTAAAAACTTTGAGCTATGATGATTAATTATTGCCTCATAATCTATTTCTACTTTTAATTTGATGAAATGAGAAAAGAATATAGGTCGCTGAGTGTTCCGTCCCGACGAAAGTCTGGACGGAATGTACCGAAGCGCCGGTTTCAATTCTGCATTTTTAATTAAGACGAGTGCCATTCGTCTCTTCAAATTTCAATTTGCGACTAATTTATCGTATCCTTTGGCTTCCAGTTCTTTAGCTAATTCTTTATCGCCGGTTTTAACGATTTTGCCGTCATACATTATATGAACGATGTCCGGTACGATATAATCCAACAAACGTTGGTAATGCGTAATCACGATAAAGGCATTGTCTTTACTTCGTAATTTGTTCACACCTTCGGCGACCGATCGCAAGGCATCGATATCCAAACCTGAATCGGTTTCGTCTAAAATTGCCAATTTCGGATTGAGCATTGCCATTTGAAAGATTTCATTGCGTTTTTTCTCACCACCCGAGAAACCTTCATTGACCGACCGGTTTTTGATTTTGTCCGGCATATTGACCATTGCTTGTTTTTCACGCATCATTTTTAAGAATTCTCCCGGCTTAATAGGGTCTAATCCTTTGTATTTACGTTGTGCATCGATGGCAGCTTTCATAAAATTGGTCATGCTGACACCGGGAATTTCAACCGGATATTGAAAACCGAGAAAAACACCTTCCAATGCCCGTTCTTCGGGGTCAAGTTCTAAAATATTTTTGCCGTTAAACCATATTTCGCCTTCGGTTACTTCGTACCCATCTTTGCCGGCGATCACATTGGCTAAGGTGCTTTTGCCGGTGCCGTTGGGTCCCATAATGGCATGTACTTCACCGGGATTAACCGTTAAATTCAGTCCTTTGATAATTTCTTTATCGCCTATTTTGGCGTGTAAATTTTTTATTTCTAATATTGGGTTCATATTTATTGATGTTATATTTATTTGATGATTTGGTTATCTGCCTGCCCCGACGTTGGGTTGGGGGTTAATTGGTTATTTGTTGTCGGATGTCCGATGCCGGATGTCCGATGTCATTTCGAACGAGCGAGGTACGAGTGAGAAGAAATCTTATTATGATCGCTCCGATTCGCACAAATTTATCCACGAAGCTAAGCGCACTTTCAACTTCCCACTAGGCACTTTCCACTCGAAACCTTGCGAGCAAGGTTTCTACCCTACACTGCCTTCCAAACTGATTTCCAATAATTTTTGTGCTTCAACGGCAAATTCCATCGGTAATTGGTTCAATACTTCTTTGGCATAGCCGTTGACAATCATATTGATTGCCGATTCTTCATCTAAGCCACGTTGTTGCAAATAAAACAATTGGTCTTCGGATATTTTACTGGTCGTGGCTTCGTGTTCCACCACCGATGTATGATTTTCGATATCGATATACGGAAACGTATGGGCACCGCATTGGTCACCCATCAATAGCGAATCGCAAACCGAATAGTTGCGCGAGTTGACCGCGCCGCGTTTGACATCCACCAATCCACGATACGAATTTTGACTATGTCCGGCAGAAATACCTTTGCTGATTATAGTACTTTTGGTATTTTTACCGATATGAATCATTTTGGTGCCGGTATCGGCTTGCTGGTGGTTGTTGGTTACCGCTACCGAATAAAATTCGGCTACGGAATTGTCACCTTTTAAAATGGTGGATGGATATTTCCAAGTAATCGCCGAGCCGGTTTCTACTTGTGTCCAGCTGATTTTGGAATTGTTGCCTTTACAAATACCGCGTTTGGTTACAAAATTAAAAATACCGCCTTTGCCTTCTTTGTCACCCGGATACCAGTTTTGAACGGTGGAATATTTGATTTCCGCATCTTTTTTGGCAATTAATTCCACGACAGCGGCATGTAATTGATTTTCATCGCGTTGCGGCGCCGTGCAACCTTCCAAATAGCTAACATAACCGCCTTCTTCTACAATGACTAAGGTGCGTTCAAATTGGCCGGTGCCGGCGGAATTAATCCGAAAATAACTTGATAATTCCATCGGACTTTTGACGCCTTTTGGAATATAAACAAATGACCCGTCGGTAAAAACCGCCGAATTTA
>WFZY01000249.1 GCA_015489265.1 Flavobacteriaceae bacterium
AACTCTTTACGCACTTCAGGGTCTTTAAATTTTCCGGCATACTCCGCTGTCAGTGTCGATGAGGTAATATCTTTAATGCCACGAGAAACTAAGCACATATGTTTGGCATCGATGATGCAAGCTACATCTTCAGTTTGTAATGCTTCTTGCATGGCTTTAACAATCTGCACGGTCAGTCGTTCCTGTACTTGCGGACGACGGGCGAAATAATCGACAATCCGGTTGATTTTTGACAAACCCAAAACCCGTCCGTTTGAAATATATGCCACATGCGCTTTACCGATTATCGGTAAAAGGTGATGCTCACAAGTCGAAAAAACACTGATGTCTTTTTCGACCAACATCTCACCATATTTGTATTTGTTTTCAAAAGCCGATAATTTGGGTAAATTATCCGGATTTAAACCTTTAAAAATTTCTTTAACAAACATTTTAGCCACCCGACGTGGCGTACCGCTCAAACTGTCATCTTTCAAATCCAAGCCCAAAATATCCAAAATATCGGTCATTTTGGTTTGAATCAACTGCATTTTTTCTTCGTCTGACATTTGATTGACATCCGGTTTTACAGGGGTTTTTATAGATTCAAACAAATGTTTATCAAATTGTTTATGTTGGTTTTCTGACATAATTTCTAAAACTTATGAACAACAAAATTACAATAATTTTAGAAATGAAATTCTTTACCGACATTAAATAATTTTTTCTTACTTTTAAGCCATAAATATAAAATCACAAAATTATATCCGATGAAAAAAATCCAGCCCAAAGATTTTAAAATTAAATCCGGCAAAAAAGTTAAAATTGAAAACTTGCCGACCAAACATGATTTGAATGCCGACAAAAAAGAAATTGAAGATGAACTTAGAAAAGTCCGTCGAAAAATTGCACAGATTCAAACCAAAATCTATGCTGCAGGTACACCGGCAATTTACATCGGCATTCAAGGTATGGACACTGCCGGTAAAGATAGCTTGATTCGGGAAGTTTTCAAAGACATCAACCCCAGCGGTATTGAAGTTTACGATTTTAAAAAACCGACCCCTTTAGAGCATGCACATGATTATATCTGGCGACACTACAAAACCTTACCCGAACGCGGTAAATTCGGTATTCATAACCGCACCCATTACGAAGATGTTTTGATTGCCCGTATTCATCCGCAGTTGGTATTAAATCAAAAAATTTACGGTATCAATAAGCTGGAAGATATTGACGATAAATTTTGGAAAAAACGTTTTAGACAAATTCGTGATTTTGAAAAAACCCAAGTCGAAAACGGCACAAAAATGTTTAAATTCTTCTTACATTTATCCAAAGAAGAACAAAAAAACCGTTTTTTACGTCGCATCCGTCGTGAAGACAAACAATGGAAATTTAACGCTGCCGACTTAAAAGAACGCGGCTATTGGGATGATTATCAAAAGGCATACGAAGATGTGTTAAATGAAACTTCTACTTCTTTTGCGCCTTGGTATGTTATTCCGGCAGATGACAAACCTACTGCCCGCTTGATTGTGGCAAAAATCTTATTGGACGAACTCAAAAAATTAGATGTTGATTTTCCTAAATTAAGCGATGAGGAAAAAGCCAAATTTGAAAGTTATAAACAAGCCCTTGAAAATGAATGATTTTTTACAGTTTATGCATTAAATCTTATAATTTATTTAATAACTCTCAAAATCTGAATAAAATACAGATTTTTGTAAGCTTTATTACATAAAAATGCTTCAACATATATATATTTGCGTATTAACATTAAAAAAATTAAAATGAAGAGAATTACTTTATTACTATTATTATTTGTGATGACATTATCACAAGCACAATTTTTTAGTTCGATTAGAACCAACGGTGGCGCAGATACTAATACCGCCTTAAGAACGGTAACGGATTGGCTACATTATGACAGTGGAACAAACAGTACATCATTTGGAAATAATAATGGGACACACACAATGGGCGCTTATATTAAACTAACTTCCGGTTTATTGGCACCCCATGTCAATAGACAAATAGAAGAAGTTAAAATGTATTTAGGACAGGCTTTATCATCAGCTACCGGTGACCTTACAATTGAAATATATACTGATCCGACAGCTACACCGGTTTATACGGAAGATTTTTCGACTGCCGGCTTAACAGCAGATGCTTGGAACACTGTGACGCTCTCAACGCCTTTTGTTATTGATGGAACAGAACTTTATGTAGGTTACAAATTAACAACAACCGGTTATCTTTTAGGTGTTGATGATGGCAGCAACTATGTTTCCAATGTTAATTTTTATATTTTTGATAGTAGCGGTTTGTCTTCATGGGATAGTGTTGCGCCATATAATTTTAACCTTCAGGTCGGAATTGGCGGTGCTTCAGCTACCAATGATGCCGGCGTATCTGATGTCAATTTGGCTGATATTTTACCCCAACCGGGTAATACCAATATTGAAGCGACCATCACTAACTATGGTGTAACGACTTTAACCAGTATTGACTTTAATTATCAAGTAGATGGCGGAACGGTTCAAACAGATCAATTGACAGGTTTAAACTTAACTACCGGTCAAAGTACTACCGTAACACATAGCGTTCCTTGGAATGCTACTGCCGGCACCCATAATGTAGATGTATATGTTTCTAACTTTAATGGTAATGGACCGGATGATGTGGCTGCAGATGATCATAAAGTAAAAACAGTTATGGTGTTAAATGAAGCTTACCCTAAAAATGTTGTTTATGAAGAAGGTACCGGTACTTGGTGTGGCTGGTGTGTCAGGGGTATTGTCGGTTTAAAAGATATGGAACATTATCATGGTGATCATTTTATCGGTATTGCCGTTCATAATGGTGATCCTATGGCTGTTTCCGAATATGATAATAATTTAGGTATTAGTAGTTTTCCAAACGGTAAAATAGATAGAAAATCTAATACCGTAGATCCGGGTTATTCCACTTTAGAATCAGCATATTTGAATGAATTAAATAAATTACCTGTTGCAAAAATTGAGATAACTAACAAGACTTGGGATGCCGCTACACGTGAGCTGACTGTTGAAGTTACCAGTACTTTCGCTTTGGATATCCCTAATGCCAATTATAATGCGTCATTAATCATAGTTGAAAATTGGGTTACCGGAACTTCCAGTGGATATAACCAACACAATTATTACTCAGGTGCATACGATTTGATAGATTGGGAAGGGACCAATTACAGAAACTTGCCCGACCCGATACCGGCTGCAGATATGGTTTACGATCACGTAGGACGTGCCTTGGTTGGCGGTTTTAACGGTGTTGCCGGAAGTATCCCTTCATCAGTCACTTACAATACACCTTATACGTATACCTTTACACACACTTTACCGGCTTCACAAAATGAAAACGGTATTGAATTGGTAGCTATTATTTTAGATAATAATACCGGTGAAATTGTCAATGGAACGGAATCTAAGTTAACAACCGTAGGTGTTGATGAGTTATTTAATGATTATCAAGTTCAAATATACCCCAATCCTTCCAACGGAAACTTTATTATATCCGGTGCCAAGGATATGGATGTAGCTGTTTTTGATATGTTAGGTCATCAAATTGTTAAAAAAAGATTGACCGAAGAAAACACCCAATTATCCTTAGCTAACTTGGCTAAAGGTCTTTACTTTGCCAAATTCCAAAAGGACGGCAAAACAGGAATAAAAAAATTGATAATAAAATAAAACTACTTTTGCATGAAAAAGTTTTGGTTCATAGGACTGCTTTTTGTAAGTCTGATAACAAATGCCCAAATTTC
>WFZY01000250.1 GCA_015489265.1 Flavobacteriaceae bacterium
ACTGAATTTATAGGTATTATGAAGTAGCGTGTCATTTTGACAGAGTGACGAAGGAGCGACGAGAAATCTATGAATAACTATCAGAATTACATACTGCTACTGAATTTATAGGTATTATGAAGTAGCGTGTCATTTCGACAGAGTGACGAAGGAGCGACGAGAAATCTATGAATAACTATCAGAATTACATACTGCTACTGAATTTATAGGTGCTATGAAGTAGCGTGTCATTTCGACAGAGTGACAAAAGAGCGACGAGAAATCTATGAATAACTATCAGAATTACATACTGCTACTGAATTTATAAGTGCTATGAAGTAGCGTGTCATTTCGACAGAGTGACGAAGGAGCGACGAGAAATCTATTACTATAAAATCTAAAGCCATAGCATTATTTAGAAAAAGCCGACCAAAAAATACCGGCATATTGCAGTTTTCTTTGGACATTTTTAAGTTGGCGAAGCACGAAAGCCGGCAATTTTATCAAGATTTTTTGTTTCCAATTAAGATTTTTAGTGTCAATTTCTTGTTTTAATTGTTTAGCCAAGGATTCATTATCATTGATTAGCGCTTCCATCGTCCAAGTAAACCGGTGCATATCAAGATAAGCTTTTAAGTCTGCATCATTTTGTTCGGCTTGCTCAAAAAAATCTAATAAGGCAATTTTTCGTTCCAAACGATATTGGTTAAACAAGCTGTTTTCCGCTTCATTGAGATGAATCATCGTCGTGATTTTGCTATATGCCAAAGGATATTTTTGCCCGATTCGGATAAAAAATTCTGTATCTTCGGCATCAATGCCCGGTTTAAAACCTTTTTCCGCCATAAAAATTGATTTTTTAATGGCAAAATTGCTGATATAAAACAATGCTTGTCCCTTATCATACCGGTAATATGGCTGTAATAGTAAATTTTTGTCTTTAAAAGGGAAACTAACAGCATATTGATGCTCATTAAATTTGAGTTTGTATCCGGTTGCATAAAATCCGGCGTCCGGATAAAGCTGTGATAATTGGTTTATTACCGATAAATGATTGGGCAGCCAAAGATCATCGGCATCTAAAAAAGCTATTATTTCGGCTTGAGCTGCTGCGACACCGGTATTACGCGCTATGGCAACACCTTGATTGTCTTGCTGTATGATTTTAATTTTTGAAGAAGAAAATTGTTTGGCAATAGCAATAGAACGGTCTGTCGAGCCGTCATCTACGATGATAACTTCAAAATCATTAAAATCTTGATTTAAAACACTTTGAAGCGTCTCTTTGACATATTTTTCTTTATTGTAAACCGGTATAACAACAGAAATTTTCGGCATCGATGGTTATTTTGTTCAATTGCAAATTTAGTATTAATTGTTGATATGGTTAATTGGTGATGTGGTTAATTGGTTATTTGATGTCCGATGTCGGATGTGTATTCGGTCCGGTTTTATTAATGCTTCATTGATGATAAGTTTCTATGATAATAATTAATTCTAATTTCTATTTTTTATGAAAGATAAAAAAATTTATATGTTCTTATATGACTTATATGGTTTTGAAAAAGCGATACATTATAAGCACCTAGTGTCATGTCAATTTTTACCAATAATTTCAGAAAAGAACTTTTTATAACTGACTAAAATAGAGTAATTTATAAAAATCAAAGAGTTTTAAAGCCGGTTGTTTACTCAATAAATTTTGCTTGATTAACGGGGAAAATATCTTGAATGTCAAATGACAAATCATATCCGGACAAAATCTTTTTAATTTAAAAGCAAGTGCCGTCACGTTTAAATAGTCTTTTGGCAATAAATTTTGATCTATCAAGTATTTAAAAGTCTCTAAAGCTTGCTGCGTTTTGTCAAGAAATGCTTGATTGTTTTCTAAACCCAAATGCGTAACGGGATTGTTAAAATGGTGGATTTTTCTCTGATGCAGTTTAAGCCGGTAAGAAAACAGAACATCTAGACCATATTTTTTGATTGGCAACATCACTTTTGCTTCTTGTAAAAACACTTGCTTTTTAACGGTCAAAGTGCCGCACAATATACTTCGATACGGCATTTTAAGCCGTTCATTTAACGCTTTGCTTTCACGATACTTGCCGTATTTCCAGCGCAGTGTTTTATCCGGTGCCGGCGGATGTTCCGGTACGTTTATACCACCGAAATAAACATCGGCTTGATTTTGTTCCATAGTTTTGAGCAATTTTGACACAAAAAACCGGTCCTGTGGAAAGACATCGGCATCCATAAACAGCAGCCAATCATACCGGGCATCTTGTGCTAGCCGGTGTCTGGTTGCCAAACGTCCTAAATTTTGGTCGTTCCGTTTATAAATCACACCCGATAGTTCCGGTAATAGTTGCGCTTGATCAAAAAGTTCTGTGGATGCATCATCATAAACCCTAATTTCAAACGGCACACCGGATTTTTCCATTTGCTTGTGCATTTCTCTCACGAGCGGATATACATTATAATTATATGTAGGAATCAATACCGAAATCATTAGCCCAATTCGAGTGCTACTTCAAATAATTTTCCGTTTTCACATTTAAAAGTGTCCGAAGGATATTGATAAATCAGCGCATAATCATGAGTTGCCATGATAACGGTTTGTCCGTTCTCATTGAGTTCTTTTAACAGATTCATAATATCTTTAGATGTTTCGGGGTCTAAATTACCGGTGGGTTCGTCCGCCAAAATCAGTTCGGGTTCGTTAAGTAAAGCCCGCGCTATAGCAACCCGTTGCTGTTCACCACCGGATAGTTGATGGGGCATACGATGAATTTTGTCTAACATGCCTACTTGCAACAAAACCTTTTCTATCTGCTGTTGGATTTTTTGTTTATCTTTCCAACCGGTTGCCCGCAACACAAATTTGAGATTGTCAAACACACTACGATCTGTCAGCAATTGAAAATCTTGAAAAACAATGCCGAGTTTGCGTCTCAAATAAGGAATTTGCTTTTTTTTGAGTTTACGCAGGTCAAAATCTACCACTATCCCTTTGCCTTTTTCCAAGGGCAATTCGCCATACAATGTTTTGAGCAAACTACTTTTGCCACTACCCGTTGTACCGATGAGATAATAAAAATTTCCGCGGTTAATTTCTAAATTTACACCGGTTAAAACCGGTTTTTGCCGTTGTAAGATATGGGCGTTTTCAAGATAAACCAAAATGTCTGACATAAATCAAAACTTGTTAGATATTATAAGCAACGAAGTTACGAAAAAAACTTGGGTTTGATTTTTCGGTTATTGAAAATATTTTGGGGTAAGAAAACAAACGCTTTTGGCAAATACAACAAATTCAGTTGATTTAATTATTCACAAGAAATAATAAAACATATTACCATTTTTTCTTGAAAAACTACATTTTTTACGTTAA
>WFZY01000251.1 GCA_015489265.1 Flavobacteriaceae bacterium
ATATAATCTCCTAACAAACTTAATTGATTGATATGAGTATCTTGTATTGCAAATAGATAATTATTTACAATATCCCAATCACCTACTTTTATAGAGTTTTTTAATTCAAACATTTTATTCAACTTTTATAAAATCATAAATTGGACTAGAAATGTCATCTATTTCATCTAAAAAATCAGAAATATTATCAACGCCAAACAATTGTTGCATTTTAGCCTGTCCTAAATTATTAAACATATCCTCCGCCTTGGCAATAAACAAATCCTTAAACGCATTTTTAACCGTGGCTTCATCTGCTTTATTGACGTTAAAAATGTATTTCAGTTCATTTACCTCACGCCCGCTTACCCGACCCCTCAAAAATACTAATAAAAATGATAGAGTGGGTTTAGATGCTTGCATTTTGGTTATATTAGCATTTTCTTTTAATTATTTATTGGACATTTGTTCCGCCAAATAATATTATGAACTAATACGCCACAATCCCCGTTTCCAAAATTGCCAAAGGTTTGTTGGTCATCGTAGTGATGCGGTCATAGACATTATTGAGTTTATCGGTAAAACTTTCGGGGTTTTCATCGGGTGTAACAGCACCGTAAACACTGACGCCCACCCAATCGATATAGCTGTCACCCGGATAATAATTTTCAAAATTGTTCCAAGCTTCTGCGGGTTGTCCTGCCGCATCAATATGAAAAAACCAAGTAATATTGGTAGCGCCGGCTTGCCTTGACAAGTCGATGATATGCCGGTAAGCATCTCTAAACCGTTCGGGACCATCGGGCAGATTGGGGTCGCCGTAACCGGTAGTGCTTGCGTCGCCGTTGTGCACACCGTTCCAAGGGAACCATTCGCCATTCGCTTCGGTGCCGAATTCCACTAGTAAAGGATAACCTGTATTGGCGGCATCTTGAAACCATTGTTGTAAATCGGTATCAAAATCGCCGTCAATAATGTTTTGCATACTGTAATTCGGGTCGGCAACATTTTCATCCAAAGTTGTGCGTGCCATCATCCGGATAAACGGCACCCTGCCGGCTTGATAAATCGTTTGCACGGCAGCCGTAGGGAAATGAATATCGTTATACCAATTATCAGAAAAATATGCCCAAGTAATGGTTTTTTGCGCCAAAGTTTCAAAATCGCTGATACGCTGAGCCGTAACATTATCTTCCGGTCCGCCAAAATCGGGGAAAGCGGCAAAATAAATGCCCTGTGCCGGCGGTTGTAATTTGTTATTGTCAAACTGTGCCGTCGTTTGAAACAAAGCATCGTCGATACCTGCACGAAAAGCATCCAAGCTTTCTTGTGAGGAATTAATCCGCAAATCGCTGATGCTGCCGTCTTCGTTTTCCCATTTTTCTTGCCACCACGATACGGCTTTTATTCTAGGAAAATCCTGATTTTTAAGCGTTTGAAAAGTTTGGGCAATCCATAATGCTTTAACCGGAATATTGGGTTCTGGATCCGGCTTACATATTGTGCAAGATGACACAATTAACAAAAAGATTATACCTAATAAATTTTTCATTTAAATAGTTTTATACATAAAATTTAAAACTGCTTTTTGATGACTTCAACAATCCGTTGTCTATCTTCATCGGTCAAATTAGACCCGCTTGGCAAACATAAACCTTTTTCAAACAAAGTTTCGGATGTGCCGTCGGTATAAGCCGGGAATTTCTTAAAAACCGGTTGCAAATGCATTGGTTTCCATAGCGGACGACTTTCGATATTTGCGGCTTCTAATGCTAAACGAATTTTTTCACGTTGTTCGTATGAATCAGTTAAGATAGTGGTCAGCCACCGGTTTGCAAAATAGCCATCGGGTTCCTTGACAAATTTAACCGGTAAATCAGCTAATTCAGATTGATAAAAATCAAAATTAGCTCGCCGGGCTTTGATTCTGTCATCTAAAACCAACATTTGCCCGCGCCCGATACCCGCCACAATATTAGACATCCGGTAATTATAACCGATATGTGAATGTTGATAATGTGGTGCCGGATCACGCGCTTGTGTTGCCAAAAAAGTTGCTTTTTGACAATATTCCGGATTATTGGAAACCAAAGCGCCGCCACCGGAAGTCGTAATGATTTTATTGCCGTTAAAAGAAAAAATACCCATAGCACCGAAAGTCCCCGTTTGTTTCCCATTGATAGATGCCCCCAAAGATTCAGCCGCATCTTCAATAACAGGAATCTTATAATGCTTGGCAATTTCCGTAATTTCCGGCATTTTAGCCGGCATACCATATAGATGCACCGGAATAATCGCTTTGGGTTTCTTGCCTTTTTTTAGCCGGTCTTTGATGGCTTGTTCCAATAATTCGGGCGACATATTCCAAGTATCTTTTTCACTATCAACTAAAATAGGGATTGCCTTTTGATAACGGATAGGATTTACCGTTGCCGAAAATGTAAAGCTTGACGCCAGAACTTCATCACCTTCATCAATACCCAATAAAATTAATGCCAAATGAATGGCAGCCGTTCCTGCGGATAAAGCAGACACACAACCCGCACCGGTATATTGTTTTAAATCGTCTTCAAATCCGGACACATTGGGTCCCAAAGGGGCAATCCAATTGGTCTTATAAGCTTCCCGAACATATTTCATTTCGTATCCGCCCATATGAGGTGATGACAACCATATTTTTTTTGTCATATCATTATTTTTGTCATATCATTATTTTTGTCAAAGATAATAAAAGATTTAGGCATCAAAAATAAATTTAAACATTCCTTGATATTATTCAATATGCTTCAAAGAAAAAACAAATAAATTTCTTGGTTAATTAAAGAAAGCTTTTTATCTTTGCACTCGCAATTCAGAAATAGTAATTTTTGTATTAACGGAGAGGTGCCGGAGTGGTAACGGAGCAGATTGCTAATCTGTCATCGCGCAAGCGATGCCAGGGTTCGAATCCCTGTCTCTCCGCAATTCGGGGTATAGCGAAGCCCGGTTATCGCGCCTGCTTTGGGAGCAGGAGACCGCAGGTTCGAATCCTGCTACCCCGACCAATAAGATATCATCCAGCATCAAAGCAGATGGATTCATAACAGGATTTGGGCTTAGCTCAGCCCGGTAGTGTAGACGGTCACAGCGACAGAAATTGAAATATAGTTTACGCAATGGTCGCGTAGCTCAGATCGATAGAGCATCCCGATTGCTAATCGGGACGGTCACAGCGACAAGATTGAAATATAGAATTACGCAATGGTCGCGTAGCTCAGCTGGATAGAGCATCCCGATTGCTAATCGGGACGGTCACAGCGACAGAAATTGAAATATAGTTTACGCAATGGTCGCGTAGCTCAGATAGATAGAGCATCCCGATTTCTCATCGGGACGGTCACAGCGACAGAGATTGAAATATAGTTTACGCAATGGTCGCGTAGCTCAGCTGGATAGAGCATCTGCCTTCTAAGCAGACGGTCACAGGTTCGAATCCTGTCGCGATCACAACATAAAAAATAATGGCTCCGTGGCGCAACTGAATAGCGCATCTGATTACGGCTCAGAAGGTTACAGGTTTGAATCCTGTCGGAGTCACCACTAAAAAGCAACTTGTTGATTTAAACAGGTTGCTTTTTTATTATTAGAGATGAAAATTCACAAAAAATAATTTACTCTACATCACGATGATGTTAA
>WFZY01000252.1 GCA_015489265.1 Flavobacteriaceae bacterium
AAGCCAATAAACTTGATGAGCCGGTCATATTCTTTGACCGTGGCATACCGGATGTCAATGCCTATTTGCGTTACAGCAAACAAGCTATTCCCGAAGAATTTGAAAAAATAACCCGTGAGCATCCCTACGACCGATTGGTGTTTATCATGCCTCCTTGGGATGAAATATATACCAACGACGCCGAACGTTATGAAAGTTTCAACCAAGCACAATTGATTCATAATAAACTGGTTAACTATTACAAAGAACTGGGATATTATCTGATTTTTGTACCTTTCGGTCCGGTTGACAAACGGGTTGATTATATTTTGGACAGCATCAAAAAACATTCATAATTGCCTACACCCATACAAATATTGCAACAATATTGGGGATATGACCGGTTCCGGCAGCCACAAGAGCAAATCATCAATGATATCTTGTCCGGCAACGATGTCATCGGTATTTTGCCTACCGGAAGCGGTAAATCGGTCATTTACCAAGTTGCAGGTTTGTTGTTAAATGGTATTACGGTTGTCATATCGCCACTAATTGCCCTGATTGAAGACCAAGTAGCCGGATTAAACCGCCGCGGTATCAAAGCTGTTGCGCTTACCGGATTTCTTAATTTTCAAGAACTCGAACGGCTGTTAAACAACGTACAATTCGGCAATACGAAATTCGTCTTTTTGTCGCCCGAACGCTTACAAAATGAGTATGTACAAAAGCGCTTAGCACAAATGCCCATTAGTTTAATTACAGTGGATGAAGCGCATTGTATCTCGGAATGGGGACATGATTTCAGACCATCTTATACCAAAATTTATATGTTACGTAAACCGGTTCCCGATACACCGGTTTTGGCATTAACGGCAACCGCTAAAAAAAATGTGATTAAAGACATCGAAACCTATCTCGAATTAAGGCAGCCCAAAATATACAAAACATCTGTTGTTAGGTCAAATATTGCTTATAAAATAGATCATAGTCCACAGAAAATCAATAGTTTAATCAATCACTTAAAAAAAGACCAAACAGCTGTAGTTTATGTTAAAACCCGGAAAAAAACCTATCAATATGCCCAATATGTTGCGCAACACGGTTTTAAAACCGCCTATTTTCATGGTGGTATGTCATTTGAAGACAAACAAAACGCTTTAATCGATTGGTTGCAAAACAAAACCCGTGTCATGTTTGCCACTACGGCATTCGGTATGGGTATTGACAAACCGGATGTCCGGCAAGTTTTGCATATGGACTTGCCGTCATCATTAGAAAACTATGTACAAGAATCCGGACGAGCCGGACGTGACGGGAAACTATCGGAAGCCATTATTTTAATTGATGATGATGACTTTAAATATTTTGAACAAAACTATTTGCAACTCATACCGGATACTGATTTCATTTATAAAGTCTATAAAAGCTTGTATAACCACTTCTATATTCCGGAATTTGAAGGCAAAGATTTTGAAGCGGATATGAATTTCGTCGAATTTTGTAAACGCTTCAATCTCAATCTGATGCAGACACTCAACGCCATTCAAATTTTAGAAGCGGAAGAAATTATCAAAACCAAACAAACGCGTCGCTATATACCAACCGCCAAAATATTAGTTAGCCCGCATGATATTCGTTCATACATCAAAAACAAACGTGTCGGCTATCAAATTTTAGACTTTTTTGTCCGCAGTTATACCGATATTTTTTATCTGGACACCAAAATCAATCCCAAAAAAATTGCAGCAAAATATGATTTGCCGTTAGAACAAGTCTATCAATGGCTTAAAGAATTAGACCAAAAAAATAGCATTGCATATCAACCGGCAGGCGACGTTTTTATCATTCGTTTTTTAGAATCACATGATGAAAATCTGTTTTTATATCACCGCAAAAGAATAGAAAAACGTCTTGAATTAAAAAGGACGCAACTCAAAGCCGTTTTGGCATACATTACCAATAAAACCAAATGCAGAAGTGTGTTTTTAGCCGAATATTTTGATGAAGAACATACAAAAGATTGTGGCATTTGTGATGTTTGTCAAGCTCAAAATAACCAAATGACTGACAAAGACATCATTCAAAAAATCCGGTTACTTTTGCAAAAACAAGCTTTAAGTAAATATGACTTACAAAAAGCATTTTCCATCGATATAAGCCCTTATTTAGACAAGCTGATTGAAAACGGACAAATATACATTTCAACAGATTTTAAATATCATTTAAAAAAAATAGGATAAATTGTCGCCATAAAAGATAGTTTTTCTTATATTTGTGTAACATTTCTAACTTTATATTAGTTAAAAGTAGAAAGCGAATTAGTGCCTAGTGCGAAGTAGAGTGAAGTCCTTACAGCATGACTTGAGAACCTAAGAAACAATAATTTGAAATTATTTAAATCCATCTATGTCAAACTAGAAGTAGGAATAAATAAACTACAATATAGAAAATACACATTAAAATAAATGTTTTCAATGAAATACAAAGATACACTTGGCACTTTAAACACAAATAACCAATTAACCAAATAACCATGAAAATAGGCGTATTAAAAGAAACCAGACCAAATGAAAAACGGGTAGCTGTTACCCCAAAAATTGCAAATGACTTTCAAGATAAAGGTTTTAACATTTTAGTAGAAAAAGATGCCGGATTGGCTTCAGCATTTGACAATGCGTCTTATGAAAAAGCCGGTGCAAAGATTGTTTCAAAAGAAACTATTTTTAAAGATGCTGATGTTGTGGTTAAAATCAATCCGTTAGATGACGATGAAATAGCGCAATTACAAAACGGTCAAGTCGTGATTTCCATGGTTTACCACCGTTTACAACCCGAATTAGTCAAAAAAATCGCCGAAAAAGGCGTCAGTTTATTTTCTATGGATGCCATTCCGCGTATTTCCAGAGCGCAAAATATGGATGTATTATCATCTCAAAGCAATTTGGCGGGTTACAAAGCCGTGATTTTGGGGGCTGACCAAATGACCAAAATATTTCCATTGATGATGACGGCTGCCGGAACCATTACACCTGCCAAAGTTTTGATTTACGGTGTCGGAGTTGCCGGATTGCAAGCCATTGCTACCGCCAAACGTTTGGGTGCTGTGGTTGAAGCAACCGATGTGCGTCCCGAAACCAAAGAACAAGCCGAAAGTTTAGGGGCAAAATTTATCAGTGTTGAAAACGATAATGAAAATGTATCCGAAGGCGGTTATGCCAAAGAACAGACAGCCGAGTTTTTACAAAAACAAAAGGAAGCCGTCAACAAATCTTTGTTTGATGCCGACTTGGTCGTTACAACTGCCTTGGTTCAGGGTGCCAAAGCGCCTGTTTTGATTAAAGAAGACCAAATCAAACAAATGAAACGCGGTGCCGTAATTGTCGATATGGCAGTAGAAAAAGGCGGTAATGTAGAACTGAGTGAACCTGATAAAACCGTAGAAAAATATGGTGTAACAATCATCGGCAAAACCAACTTACCTTCTACCCTAGCCACCAATGCCAGCGAACTCTATGCCAAAAACTTGTACAATTTTATTACATTTATGGCTGATAAAGACCAATTTCATTATGATATGGATGAAGAAATTACCAAAAACACTTTATTGGCAAAAGGCGGCAAAGTTTTGATGCAAGAATAAAATAAATCTATAATGATTATTGACTTCCTTTTAAACTAACGAATTGTCTCAAATTCATGTTAAATCTATTCTCGGAATTTTCAATTACCGATAAATTTTGTATTTTTACATTTCAAAAATTTAAGTCGAAAAAATGGGTAAAGTTATAGCAATAGCCAATCAAAAAGGTGGTGTCGGAAAGACGACAACCGCCGTTAATTTGGCAGCAGCATTGGGGGTTTTAGAAAAGAAAGTCTTACTGATTGATGCTGATCCGCAAGCCAATGCGTCATCAGGTTTGGGAGTTGATATTGAAGAAGCCCCTGCCGGAACATACGAGTTACTTGAACACGAAGCGTCTGCTAAAGAAACCATTATTAAAACCGGTAGTCCTAATTTGGATTTAATACCATCTCATATCGATTTGGTTGCGGTTGAAGTGGAATTGGTCAACAAACCCAAACGCGAATTCATGCTCAAAGAAGCTATCAAAGATATCAAAGATGCATACGATTATGTTTTGATTGACTGTGCTCCGTCTCTCGGCTTGATTACACTCAATGCCTTAACTGCCGCAGACTCGGTCATCGTCCCGATTCAATGTGAATATTTTGCTTTGGAAGGATTGGGAAAATTGCTCAATACCATTAAAAACGTGCAACAAATTCACAATCCCGATTTGAATATTGAAGGACTATTGTTAACAATGTACGATGCACGGCTCAAACTCTCAAATCAAGTCGTTGACGAAGTCAAAAAACACTTTGGCGATATGGTTTTCGATACCGTTATCCAAAGAAACGTACGTTTGAGTGAAGCACCAAGTTTCGGTGAAAGTATTTTGGAATACGACGCCACCAGCAAAGGTGCAATAAATTATCTCAATTTGGCTGACGAACTGATTAATAAAGAACAACAAACGGAAGAAAACGAAGAATAATTATGGCAAAATCCGCAAAAAAACAACGTCTCGGAAGGGGCTTATCCGCAATTTTGAACACTGAAGATATCAAATCCGCCGGTGATAAAGGTGCCGAATCGGTTGTAGGAAATATTATCGAAATTCCTTTGGACGATATTATTGCCAATCCGCATCAACCCCGAACGCAATTTGATAATGAAGCCATTGAAGAACTGGCAACATCTATCAAGCAACTAGGTGTTATTCAACCCATTACAGTTAGAAAAAACGGCAATAAATTTGATTTAATTTCAGGGGAACGCCGGTTAAGAGCTTCTAAATTAGCTGGATTAAAAAGTATTCCGGCATTTGTACGACTTGCCGATGACCGCGAGATGCTCGAAATGGCATTAGTCGAAAATATCCAACGTGAAGATTTGGACCCGATAGAAATTGCCTTGTCATTTCAAGCCATGATTGACCAGCTCAATTTGACCCAAGACGAAATGAGCAAACGCATCGGTAAAAAACGGTCTACCATTACCAATTATTTGCGCTTACTCAAACTCGACCCAATTATCCAAAGCGGTATCAGAGACGGTTTTATCAGTATGGGACACGGACGCGCCTTAATCAATATTGAAGATAATGCCGTTCAATTAGAATTTTATGAAAAAATTGTCAAGGACAATCTCTCGGTACGGCAAACCGAAGATTTGGTCAAAAAATTCAGAGAAGGCAAAATTTTATCTTTAAAACCCACTAAAAAAATTGTTCCCGAAGAAGTGAAACAGCTTGAAAAAGCATTGACCAAACATTTGGGACAGAAAGTCAAAATCACGATAAATGATAAAGGTACCGGCAAAATAGCCATTCCTTTTAAATCGGAAGAAGAACTCGAAAATATCAAAAAACGCTTGTTATAAGAGCTTTATTTTTCATATTATTTTTCAGTGGTTTAGCCGGTTGGTCCGGTATGCAAGCACAAACTGACACTATCCCTGCCAAGCATCGGGATAGTTTGCATTTTAAAGCCGATACGCTTATCAGTAGCAATAAAATCAATATTTTAGCACCGGCTAAAGCTGCTTTTTATTCCGCAGTTTTGCCCGGTTTGGGACAGGCATACAATAAACAATACTGGAAAATCCCGATTGTTTACGGAGCCATTGGTGTCGGCGCATATTTTTATATCACAAATAATACCGAATATAATAAATATAGACAGGCATATTTCGACAGAAAAAACGGTTTGCAAGACGCATTTCCACAATATACGGATGACGTTTTGATAAACGCACAAAAATATTACCGGCGCCAACGTGATACAGCTATGCTGCTGACCATTTTGGCCTATGTGCTCAATATTATCGATGCCAACGTCAGTGCGCATTTAAAACAGTGGAATGTCAATGATAATTTGAGTTTTAAGCCCGTACAATTACCCGTAACGCAAAAACCGGCTTTAGGATTGCAGATGCAAATTAGTTTTTAGTAAAAAGTTAAAATTCAACATAGAAATGAAAAATACATAAAAAATCCATGGTCACTTCGATACATCCCGATTAGCATCGGGACACTCAGTGACCTATATAGTAGAATCGAAGGTGGCTGAGTAGACCGACTTTTGTCGGAGTGTATCGAAGCCACCGACATCAAATAACCAAATAACCAATATCATCAAATAACCAAATAACCAATATCATCAAATAACCAAAAATTATGACACCAATACAATGGCTGATTTTTTTTATCGCAATGAACATTGTTCACGGCGCAGCAACTTATAGATTTTATCAAAAAGCCGGCAAACCGGCATGGAAAGCTTTTGTGCCTTTTCTCAATATACACGAACT
>WFZY01000253.1 GCA_015489265.1 Flavobacteriaceae bacterium
AAAGCGTCGCGTATTCGCCAGTTGCAAGAAAGCGGTGAACGAAAAGTAGATGAAAGTGAAGTGCCTGAATTTTTGGGGTTGATCAATTATGCCGCTATGGCACTAATACAATTAGATAAAGGTGTCGCCGAACAACCGGATATGTCGTTGGCTGAAGCCGTTCAATTATATGATGACAAAATAGCCCAAGCCAAAGCTTTGATGCAAGCCAAAAACCATGACTACGGGGAAGCATGGCGTGATATGCGTGTGAGTTCCATTACCGATTTGATTATTCAAAAACTATACAGAGTTAAACAAATAGAAGAAAACAAAGGTAAAACCCGCATTTCAGAAGGCATTGATGCCAATTATTTGGACATCATCAATTATGCGGTTTTTGCCCTAATTTTATTGAGTGAGCAGGGGGATAAAATATAATCACAGATTAAATCCTTATAAAAAAACTTGATAATTTAAAGCTTAAAAACTTATTTGTAAATAAATCAAAATATTAATTTACTAAAAAAAATCATAAATGAAAAAATTACTTTTATTTGGAATTGTATTGGCTACCTTAACATCATGTGGAAGCTACGTAAGAATTGGGGATTTAACAGAAATCAGCAATCGTAATATTGACAGTAAAGAGCCTTATGTTTTACTTAAAAGAGAAGTCGAATCCATTGCAAAATCAAATAAGGATGCTTTGGAAGAAGCCATAGATAAATTGACAAAAGAATATGGTGGTGAATTCTTGAGAAATGTAAAAATATACATAAAAAATAACGGTAAAAAAGTGAAAATAATTGGAGATGTCTGGGGTATTCAAAAAACCAACGTCAATATTAAAACTAATGCAATTGCAAAAATTGATTTAAAAATAGGCGACAAAGTTGTTTTTAAGAAAAAAGGGAAAATACTTGATGGTATCATAATCGGTTTGAATCCTAATTCGGTTATTGTTGAATATGGAAGATGGAAAAAACGAATAGAGTTAAATTATGATCAGGTTACAAAAACTAAACAGTAACTTTTATCACTTAAATTGATTATAGATTACAAATATGCAAAATCCTGATGTCTTTTATTATAATATTAAGCAAAAAATAAGTTAGATTTATATAAAGCTTCAACTTAATAAAATAATTCTATCTTTTTTATTTATTAATGTTTAAAAAAGATTATAAATTTGCAATGCAAATAAATGAGAAAATTATGACAAAAAAAGAAGCCATAGAACAAGTAAGAAAAGCCAAATTAGGACACAAAAAATGGCTTTCGTATGCCAATGCCATGCATATGGGCATTGGTGTTGACAAAGATGCTGTACCTATGATGGAAACAGATTGTGCATTTGGAAAATGGTATTATGGTGAAGGACAAGTCTTTTCAGACATGGAATCCTTTCAAGCGATTGAAGTACCACACAGCATGTTACACCAAACTTATATGAAACTGTATAAGGCCAGAAAAAAGCCGGTTAAAACCGGATTGTTTGTATCTAAAAATAAAGCACAAAATGAAAAACAAGCTGCTTTAGACAATATTATGAAACAATTAACACAAGTTTCTCAAATATTGCTGGATAGTTTGAAAGAGTTTGAAAGTGATTTGAAAAATATGAGTGATTTTGAATTTACCAAATTAATATAATTTTTCGTAAAAAATTATTGATTTAACCGGCTAAAACTAAACAGCCGGTTTTTTATTGTCCTAACTTTAGTAATCTGAATTTGTCATAATCACGGATATAATCCGATTCGGTAAATTTGTCGGAATTTAAAACCAAACAAACACTACCTTGTGAGAAATCTTGCAACTCTCGCCATATACCGGTTGGAATTAACAAACCTTGATCGGGGCGATTGAGCATCACGCTTTTCTTTTGCTTGCCATCATCTAAAACAACTTGAAAACTACCACTTATGGCAATTAAAAATTCCATTTGCTCTTTGTGTGCATGACCACCGCGATAAGCACCAGCCGGTACATCAAATAAATAATATACCCGTTGCATTTTAAAAGGCAAAATCCCATTTTCAACTACTGCCAAATTTCCCCGTTGATCTTTAATTTTAGGAATATCAATCAAACGACAGTGTTGTATATGATTGTCAATAAAATGAAGTGGCAAAGTATTGGATTTATTCATATCGTAATGCTTGTATCGGGTCTAACTTTGAAGCTTTATAAGCCGGATAGAGACCTGAAATGATTGCAACTACAAATATAACAAAAAAAGCCATACTAATAGCATTCCATGGCATACTGAACGGCATATGCATTAAACTCGACACACCAAAACCAATCAAAATACCGAAAATAATACCGACCACACCACCTAAAAACGTAATGGTTAAAGTTTCAATAAAAAATTGCAACATAATCAATATTCTATTGGCACCCAATGCTTTACGAACCCCAATTTCGCGTGTACGTTCGGTTACCGAAACCAACATGATATTCATCAAAGCAATAGACGAGCCCAAAATGGTAATCAAACCGATAATGAAAGCAAAAAGTGTCAAACTTTTACTGACTTTCTTGAGTTCGGCAGCCAACTTATCACTTCTGTTAAGACCGAAATTGTTTGCTTGTGCCGGTTTGAGTTTTCTGATATTTCGCATCACGGCAATGGCTTTGGAAACCAATGCATCGTATTGTTTTTTATCGGTAACGGCAACATTTATGTCATAATTGTCATTTTTGTTTTGAAAAATACTTCGGGCTAAATTTATAGGAATTAATATCCGGTTATTTTCACTACCGCCAAAAGTAGCTTGTTTACTCTTTAAAACGCCTATAATTTTAAACCGGTTACCCTTGATAATAATTTCTTTTTGAAGCGGATCAGTGTTTTTAAAAAGCTCTTTAACCAAATCAGTACCTACAACTGCAAAATGATTGTTATTTTTGATGTCTTTATCCGCAAAACTTCTACCTTCCTTAGTTTCAAAAGCATTGACCGTCATAAAGTTAGCATCCACACCAACTATAGTATATTTCGGGTCGGACTTTTTTTCAGCATTTTTTATTTCCGCATTAAGTGCAGCAATATAGGATAAAGCTACGACAGCATTGGGGTCTTTAAAACGCTTTTTAAAGTCAACCGCATTGCGAAAAGTAATTTTCGGATTGACCTTTTTGCGCCCGCGCGGATGCCGTCGTCCTTGTAAAAAATTATTAGCATACCGCCTGAAACTAAATTTGTTAGATCCCAAGCTCTGCAAACTCGATGAAAAGTTATTATCAATTCCTTTAACAACCGTCAAAGTCCCAACCAAAGCCATAATCCCGAACGCAATAATCAACAACGTAATTAATGCTCTGATTTTCTGACTTTTAATAGATTCAAAGGCAATATGTATATTTTCGTAAATAATTTTCAACATGGCAAAGGTTTGTAAAGCTAAATTTATAATAAAATACGATTCAAATCGTTTCTTATTACAAATTAATTTTATAATTTTACAAAAAACAAAAAAATTACCGAGTTATGAAAAGATTAATCGTGTTAGGAATCGTAATGAGTTTAATATTAACTTCTTGTGTTAGCAAGAAAAAGTATGAAATGCTCAAACAAGGCAAAGCAGAAACCGAGCAATACTTGCGTGAATACAAAGACAAGTTCTACAAATGTACTAATGAAAAAGAAAATTTGAATACCCGGATTCAAGCGCTTCAAGACAATAACAAAACGCTACAAGACGCATTGGACAAATGTGTTAATTTGAATCAACAAGGTAATGTGAATATCAGTAAATTGCTAGAAGAAATCAACAAATCGAATAAATACATTCATATGTTAATTGTTGAAAACAAAAAGAAAGATTCTTTAAACAAAGTATTGAGCAGTCGTATTACCCGATCTCTTAAAAACGTTGACACTAAAGATTTGGATGTCAAAGTAAAAAAAGGCGTGGTCTTTATCTCACTATCCGACAAAATGATGTTTAAATCCGGTAAAACGGAAATTAGTAAACAAGCCGACCAAGTTTTGCTTAAATTAGCTAAAATCATCAATGATTATAAAGACTATGAAGTATTGATAGAAGGTCATACCGACAATGTGCCTATTCATACCGCTTGTATCAAAGACAATTGGGATTTAAGTGCATTACGCGCTACGGCAATTGCCCGTAAACTTCAAAATGATTTTGGGGTTGACCCTGCCCGTTTAACAGCCGGCGGACATGGCGAATGGGTACCGAAAGCATCTAATGATACACCTGAAGGACGTAGTGAAAACCGACGTACCGAAGTGATTTTGATGCCTAAATTAGATCAATTCAACAAGTTGATGGAACAAGGTGCCAATAATAACCAAGGAAACTAAAATATCATTTCAATATTTTATAAAAAGCGGCAGTAATTTGCCGCTTTTTTTTTATGTGAGTATAAAATCCGGATGCAGCATATACCGCCAAGGTTTATGCGCCCATTCTTTGGCATAGTCCACCCCTACTCTTTTGCCGGTTAAAATGTGACTTTCGGGTATTTTGATATTTTCATCTGCCACCCAAAGTCCGGAATCGGGATGTAGTTTTAAAGCATTCAAACTTTTATCAATATTCAGATGTTTGGTCAGCTTGCCGGGTCCATCGGTTTTTACCGGTAAATCTTGAAACGCTTGTCCGTTTTCACTGACTTGCAAACCGGAAATACCCCGAAGCAATACTGCAGCCGGAAAACCGGATGGCATCGTAACAAAATTGAGCATATGATACATACCGTAAATCAGATACACATAAATATGAGCGGGCTTATCATACATCACATGTGTTCGCGGTGTTTTACCCTTGCTGCAATGACAAGCCAAATCAGATTCGCCGTGATAAGCTTCTGTTTCGGTTATAACGGCTCTGTATAAACTTTGCCCATCTTGCCGATAAAGAATTTTTCCCAGCAAATCTTTGGCAACATTGCGCGTATCACGCCTAAAAAAATCTTGATCTACGTATTTAATATTTATGTGTTGCTTCATATTTGGTAACTACATGCAGGACATCGAGTGATCCCGATGCTAATCGGGATTGTATCGAAGTGTCCGGTATTTTGAAAAATGGTAAAAAAATAGTTTCCGGTATTTAAGGAATTGCCAAATAGAATACAACCGCAAAATTACAGAAAACTACTTTTAATTATAAAAAAACAACACTAAATATCCCAATCAACATCCAAAGTTTGAATAATTGGGTTGTGCGTTCATCATGTTTTCGATAAATGGTGTAAAAAGCCACAATAGTAAATAACACACTAATTATCAATAAAATATCAAAAACCTTTCCTGTAAAATAAGTTCTAAAATAAAACAACCAAACCGGTGTAAGTAAGGTTAAAATGAGCAAAACATAACGGCTCAAATTTTCACTTAAAACCGGCAAAGTTTTATAACCGGCTTTTTGGTCAAAGGGAATGTCTTCCAAATCTTTGGCGAGTTCTCTAATCAATGTCAACCAAAATGCCATCCCTAATAACAACTCAAAAATGTGCCGGTCAATTGTGATATTTTTACCGAAAGCCAAGGGTATATAAATGGCAAAAGCGGTTACAAAAGCAATCAGAATATTGCCTGCAAGCGGTGTTTTTTTTAAGTAGTAATTATAAAAACTCAATAAAACCGGTACACTGATGACGGCGTATAACAAATCCGGTTGAAACGTCAAATAAAATCCCGTAAATCCCAATACAAAAGCGACTACTAAAAAAAGTAACATTACAATCAAATATGCGGTTTGGTTAAAACTGACAAAGTCTTTTTTTTGCCGGTCTTTTTCATAGTCGGCAAGATTGTTTTGGATATTACCGAAAATCCCGAAAAAAGTGATAGACAATACCAGAAAAAACCAACCGTCCGTCCAACTGAAATCTTTTTTAACAACTACAAAATATACTAAAAATTGCAGCAATAAATAAATCAGCACATTTTTCCAGCGAATGATTTTAAAAAAATTAATTAGCGGCTGTATCATTTTCTATAAAATTAAATGTCCAATTGCCTTGTACCCGCAATACCTGCTCAATGATGTCACGTACACAAGTTTTACCCCCTTTTTTGTGCGAAATATAATCGACCATATGCAGTACTTCCTGCACGGCATCTTTTGGTGCTGCTGACAAGCCGACACGCTGTAATAAAGGAATATCGGGTATATCATCACCCATATATAATACTTCGATTTCCGAGAGTTGGTGTTTTTTCAGATATTTTTCATAAACCGGCAATTTGTTATCTACCCCGATAAAAATATCTTTAATACCCAAATAAGACAGCCGTGTAATGACATTGGCATCACGGGCGCCGGAAATGACCGCCACTCGATAACCCTTTTTCAAGGCGGTTTTAATGGCAAACCCATCTTTGGTATGCATACTGCGCATCAAATCACCGGTACTGGTTATATGTACGGTGCCGTCGGTCAGCACACCGTCAATATCAAAAATAAAAGTGGTAATATGATTGAGTTTTTTCTTATAAGAATTTTCAAGATTGTTCTTCATAGAGATTGGTTTTATTGACAAGGCAAGTTACAAAAAATTGACTTTATAAAAATGATGATTTTGTTTTAAAAATAAGTTTACTTTAATGCATAAAATCATTTGTTTAAACAAAAAAATCTGCTTACTTTAGGGTCTGAAATATAAGAACTATGATTGGACAAATAATTTTTACGTTATTACTCTTAGCCGGACTCGGCTATTTTATCAATAATATAAAAAAAGCCATTAGAAATATTAAACTCGGCAAACCGTCTCATCGCGACGACCGCAAAGATGAACGCTTGCGCAATATGTTGCTCAAATCTTTCGGACAACAAAAAATGTTTAAACGCCCCATACCGGCATTGTTGCACTTAACGGTATATCTGGGTTTTATTATTATCAATATAGAAGTACTCGAAATTGTGATTGACGGCATTTTCGGTACGCATCGCGTCTTTGCCCCGATGGGTGCTTTTTACAACTTTTTGATTGGTAGTTTTGAGTTTTTGGCTATTTTGGTCATTGTGGCTGTAGTAATATTTTGGATTAGAAGAAACGTTTTGAAATTACTACGTTTTAACCAACCGGAAATGAAGGGCTGGCCTAAAAATGATGCCAATATTATTTTATATTTTGAAATGGTCTTGATGTCGGCATTTTTAACGATGAATGCTGCGGATTACAAACTGCAAACCTTGCATTACGGACATTATTTTTTCAAAGACGGCATAGTCGGTAGTTTTCCCATAAGTCATTATTTGTATAATATTTTACCGGCTAACCCTGAAACTTTGGTCATGATAGAACGTGGGGCTTGGTGGTTTCATATCATTGGTATTTTGGTCTTTTTGAATTATCTGTATTTCTCTAAACATTTGCATATATTGTTGGCTTTTCCCAATACCTATTATGCCAAATTGCCCCCGTTGGCCAAAATAGAAAATTTGGAAAGCGTCAAAAAAGAAGTCGCTTTGATGATGGACCCCAATGCGGACCCTTATGCCGCCCCTGCCGATGATGCCGAAGAACCGGAACGTTTTGGGGCTAAAGATATTTTTGATTTGCAATGGGTTTATTTGCTCAATGCTTATACTTGTACCGAATGTGGACGCTGTACCGATGTGTGTCCGGCTAACCAAACCGGTAAAAAGTTATCGCCGCGTAAAATTATGATGGATGTACGGGACCGCGTAGAAGAAGTCGGAAAAAATATCGACAAAAACGGTGAATTCATCGATGATGGCAAATCCTTATTAGACTACATCAGCAAAGAAGAATTATGGGCTTGCACCACTTGTAATGCTTGCGTGGAAGAATGTCCAGTAGAAAACGACCCTATGGATATCATTGTTTCGGTCAGACAATATTTGGTCATGGAAGAGTCGGCTGCGCCCAGCGAACTCAATATGATGTTTACCAATATCGAAAATAACGGCGCCCCTTGGCAGTACAGTCAAATGGATCGTTTAAATTGGGTGGATGAAGATTAGATTAGTTTAACTTCTTGGGCAATTGACATTTTACTTAACATTTAAAAATATCAATCACCCAAGGCGTCTTTTATTTCAAAATATATTCTTGAATTAAAACATCAGTGGGAATATGAAGAGAAGTACTTATTTTTCTAATCATTTCTAAAGTCAATTTTCTCTTTTTATTCAATATTTCGCTTACACGACTCTTAAAACCAACAACTTCAGCAAGGTCTTTCTGTTTCATTCCCATCTGTTCCATTCGAAATTTTATTGCTTCAATAGGATCAGGCATGTCTATTGGAAATTTTTCGCTTTCATATTTATCAATTAAAATTGAAAGAATTTCCAATTCGTCCCCTTCTTCGGTTCCTTTTTTAGCATCAAAAATTTGTGCAAGACGTTGAAGTGCTTGCTGATAATCTTTTTCGTTTTTAATTGGCTTAATATTCATAATTATAATTCGTTTGCATCAATTTTATCATATTCTGCATGCGTCCCAACAAAAAGTATCCATGATATTTGAAATTCAAAGTTCATTTTTACAATCAATCTGTAATTATTTCCTTTGATATTAAATACTATTTTGTTATCCTTTAAAATACTCGCACTTGGATATTCCGATTTTAAGTCATTGAAATTTTTCCAACGTGCTTTTTCTGCTTCACGATACCATGATTTTAATGCTTCTTCACTATCAGCGTGTTTTTTCCAAAAATCTCGTAGCGTTTTTCGTGATATAACTCTCATTAATGATGCAAAAATACAAAAAAGTTCCCAGTTTGGTATTTTTCTAGTAAATTATTGATTTCACAATTTTTTATTTATCAAAAATCACCCCATATTCTTTGGCAATGCGTTTGGCTTCCGGCGCCCATTTTCGCAGGTTATTCATACGACGCTCATGTGATGGGTGTGTACTGAGAATTTCCGGTGGTTGCTGTCCGCCGAGTTTACTCATTTTAACCCAAACTTCAGCTGCCGCATCAGGATTGTAACCGGCTATTGCCATGAGTATTTGACCTATTTTATCGGCTTCTGCTTCATGTTTACGACTAAAAGGTAACATAACACCCAACTGTGAGCCGTAACCGTAAATTGCCATCCATTTTTTTTGATCTTCCGGTTTTGATTTACTGGTTGCCAACATGGTTAAAACGGCCCCCAGTTGTTGTCCGTAAGCCATACTCATGCGTTCGGCACCATGATTGGCTAAAGCATGGGCAATCTCATGTCCCATAACCGCAGCTATTTCGGCATCAGTCGTGGTTACTTTGAGCAAACCTGTGTAATAAACAATTTTACCGCCGGGCATACAAAAAGCATTCATCTGCGGATCTTCAACCAAATTAACTTCCCATTGATAGCCCTTCAAATCTTGTTCCCAACCATGACGTTTATAATACTTTTCAACAGCTTTAATCAAACGGTTTCCAATACGTTTTATCCGTTCGGATTGATTTTTATCTTGTGATACTTTGTGTTGTTGCAAAAAACCGTTGTATTGTGCAAACGATGCCGGAAAAATTTGAGAATTCGGCACCATATTAAACTGTTTTCTACCGGTCATTTTAACGGTAGTACATGATATTACGCCTGCAAAAAACAGCAAAGCGATAATAATTTTGTTAAATTTATTCATTGCATTGTAATTTTATAACAAAAATAGAAAAAATATTAAAATTCCGCTACAAATTTATTTATACATTTATTATTTGAAGAAGTGAGGAATTGAGGATTTATTCTGCTTCATAGTTTACTTTGTTTTTTAATGAATATTTATTGCTTCAAACCATATTAGTGCTTATAATTTGATGAATTGATAAATTGAGAAATAAAACATCGGGGGGAATTAAGATAATCGCCATGATTATATGATTCTTGACCCTAATTTATTATTACCCACACAAAACAACATAGAGCCTAAAATTTTTTTTAAGTTCAAAATTTGATTAATCCGGTTTAAGATTTCTTCAGAATCAAGTTTTGATCGATAGGTTATGTTTTCATACGGTAAGAATTTCATTTTTTCTACTGCGACTCAGAACTAATCCCAAATCCAATACCTTTTTTGGTACGAATTTTACTTTTACCTACTTTTTTTCGAAGATTGTTCATGTGTACATCGAGCGTTCTTTCCCCCACGATGATGTGTCTCCCCCAAATATGCTCGTAGATTTCGTCACGTGAGAATATTTTGCCCGGATCATTGGCTAACAAAGTCAAAATATCATATTCTATTTTAGTCAAAGAGAGTTCTTCACCTTTACGGATAACTTTGCGTTTTTTCGGATTGATGGTAAGGTTGCCGATACGTATTTTTTTACTGCTGTCTTTTTTAAACTTTTTACGGCAATTAAAGAAAGATAACAACTTGGCTTTGATAAGTTCATTAGACCAATCTTGAATAATAAAATCATCGATACCGTTTTGAAAACATTGTAACAATAAAGTTTCATTTAATGGTGTGAACAAATAAACCGGGACTTTTTGAGTTACTTTTTGAAGGCGTAAAGCAGACATATCATCACAAAGTTCTTTGGATTGCCAATCAATAAGAATCAAATGAATTTTAGTTTCATGATGAAGTTGGTCAAGTGTTAAAAAATCAAAATTATTACCCAGTAATTTTTGAAATTTACCGATGTTTTTTTTTGAAAAATTGACCAAAAGAATGTGATATCTTGACATAACGGGTGTTAATATTTCATTTCAAAGATATAATTATTTTATGAATTAAAAAAGCCGGCGATTGCCGACTTATTTTTTTATTTTTTAATGTCATAATAACAACGTTTGGGTGAGTAAATCCTCCCTTCCTTTTTGAGTTCTTTAATATATTTACTCACTTCCTTACTTTCTAAATAAATCATTTTGGCTATGTCACCGGGACGCATAGGTTTACCGGCATGTTCCAAACCTTTAAGAGTTTCTGCTTTGGTATCCATAAATTTAGATTTTTTTTTTGATTATTTTCCTAAAGTTGCAACCATAACAGCTTTAATCGTATGCAAACGGTTTTCGGCTTCATCAAAAACGATAGAGTTGTCACTTTCAAACACATCTTCAGTTACTTCCATGGCACTGATACCAAATTTTTGATAAATGTCTTCCCCGACTTGTGTATCTCTGTTGTGGAATGCCGGCAAGCAGTGCATAAATTTAGTATTCGGATTACCGGTTTTTGCCATCAAGTCGGCATTGATTTGGTAAGGTAACAATTTACCGATACGATCTTTCCATACCTCTTCTGGCTCACCCATGGATACCCAAACATCAGTATATACAAAATCGACCGCTTTGACACCTTCACTCACATTGTCTGTGATAGTAATTTTAGCACCGGTTTTTTGGGCGATTTTCAGGGCTTTTGCAACCAATTCTTCATCGGGTTGTAAGTCTTTGGGGGCTACCAAACGAACATCCATACCCATTTTGGCACCACCTATCATCAATGAGTTTCCGAGATTGTTTCGAGCATCACCGAGATAAGCAAAAGCTAGTTTGTGTAAAGGTTTGTCACTGTGTTCTTGCATGGTCAAAAAGTCAGCCAAAATCTGTGTCGGGTGGTATTCGTTAGTTAAGCCGTTCCAAACCGGTACACCGGCATGTTTTCCGAGTTCTTCAACAATGTCTTGTCCATAACCGCGATATTCAATACCGTCATACATGCGCCCTAGTACTCGGGCGGTATCTTTCATCGTTTCTTTTTTACCGATATGTGAACCGGTTGGTCCCAAATAAGTTACATTGGCACCTTGATCGTGCGCTGCTACTTCAAACGCACAACGTGTACGGGTTGAGGCTTTTTCAAATATCAAAGCAATATTTTTGCCTTTGAGCAGTTGTTGTTCCGTACCGGCGTATTTGGCTTTTTTCAAGTCAGCGGATAGGTCTAGTAAAAATTTGATTTCATTAGGAGTGAAATCCAGTAATTTTAAAAAATTTTTATTGCGTAAGTTAAATGCCATTTTTAATTATTTTTTTAGGATTTGCCGACAAATTTAGTGAATTTTTGTTTATCCTGTTAAAGCTGTTTTTACCGGTCCCTGTTTTTTTCTTTGGGTTTTAGACTAATGGAGTCAAGTGCCAAATGCTAAGTAGAAAGAAAGTTTGATTGTCGTTTTGAATTTGGTGAAAAATCTTTAAAAAGATATTTAAATTATATGCTTCAATATTATCTCAAAACAACAAAAAGCCAAAAAATATACGCCAAAACATATACGAT
>WFZY01000254.1 GCA_015489265.1 Flavobacteriaceae bacterium
GGGTTATTTGAGTTGATACTTCGACAAGATCAGTAACCGAAGTTAAAAGTGCCAAGTTGAAAGTGCTATTTTGTATTTCATAAATTATTTGGTTATTTGATAGCCAGATGTCCGATGTAGGATGTCGGGGCTTCGGTACATTCCAAACTTCGTTTGGAACACTCAGCCACCTTTGATTCTAGTTCAAATAATATTATCTCTTATCTCTCATTCAACTTGTTACTAGCTACTTGATACTATTCTTTAATAATTTTAAAAGTCTTTTTAAGCTTGTTTTGTCTGTCAATGACTATCAACAGGTATCCGGTTGCAGTTAAGCGGCTGATATCAAAAGTTTGTTTGATGTCTTGGGATTGCCTAAAAAAGATTTGTTTGCCTTGCAAGTTGTACAGATACACTTCATACGTATTGCCACCTTGTGGAAAATTGATGTTAAACTTGTTCGTTACCGGATTGGGATAAACCGATAAACCGGACAAAATGCCATAGTCGGTTATCCCGAGCGCTTCGGTAAGATCCGGTCCGATAAAACCTTCAGACAAATGTATATTGCCTGCATCAGCTTCTTGAACATTAACTTCGCCTACAGTAAATATTACTGTTTGGTTTCCGGATGATCTACTGCCACCCGTAGTAGAAATACTACTTTTCTTAAGGGCAACTTGTGCCGTTGCTACATAGGAAAAGAATAAAATAGTGATTAATAGTAATGGTTTCATTGTCATAATTTTTCCTAAAAATTTTTAATAAAATTATGGCAATAATGACTATCAAATTTTATTATTTGACAAACAGCGTAGATTAGTTTGTAAATAGCATTATCCGGTATATAAACTGCATAAAAGCTTATAAGAAATTGATAAAACCAATCAGATATTTTTTATAAAATCTTTATAATCAATAAAAACTGCTTCTAATTTGGGCATGTTTTCATTGAAAAAATTATAGATTTTGAGCCATGAATTTTTGTTGTGAATACTAACACCGGTTAATTCCGTATAGATGCGGCAAATCACTTTTCCGTTTTCTAAACGGTGCTCTTTATCAAAAATCAAATCAGGGATTTTTGCTTTTAAAACACTTTGTAAGGATTGAAATTTGTCAAAATAAGCTTCACGAAACAATGGGTCTTTCATTTCGATATCAATCATCACACGCGCTTTCTTGGTATCGGCATAGAATTTTAAGGACAAATCTTTGATTTTGGTGTTGTATAACAACCATTTTCTAGGGAAAGATTTGCCGAAACTGGTCCAAAATTCCTTACGTAAACGGGCGGATTCTTCTTTGCTAAACAATTGAATCGGAAATTTTACTCGAAATTTTCTTCAATTAATTTTTTGGCTGTTTCCACCTGTTCTTCCGGGACCCAAACGGTTACTTCCGCAATGCTTGAATCGGGAAACATGGCATTGGAATTGACATTTTGTAAATTGACCGGAATCTCATTGATTTCCAATAAATTTTTTACTAATTGGGCTTCCATGCCATCGTCGCAACTATAAACTTGTTGCCAATTGTATGTTTGACCTTGATTACTCATAAAGCGCTAATATTTGATTGGTATGTTCTTTGGTTTTAACTTTTTTGATAATGTGTTCAATCACACCGTTCTCATCTATAATAAATGTAGTTCTGTGCACGCCTTCATATTCCCTGCCGTAGAGTTTTTTGGGTCCCCAAACGCCATAAAGTTTTATGATTTTCTTCTCTTCATCGGGGATTAATGAAAATGGTACGGCATATTTTTCTTTAAAACGTTTTTGGCGTTTTTCATCATCGGGACTGACACCCAACACATCAAAACCTTTGTTGGTCAGCAAATCATAATGTGTTGCCAAATCAACGGTTTCGGCAGTGCATCCGGGTGTTAAAGCTTTGGGGTAAAAATACAGTATCAATTTTTTACCTTTAAAATCAGAAAGTTTTACAAGTTGTCCCATACAATTTCGGGCTTCAAATTCAGGGGCTTTGTCGCCGGACTTCAGATGTGTCATAATTTATCTATTTTTGCATTCATACAAAGATACAAAATAAATGACCAAAAAAGAAAAAGTACAAATCATAATGGATACTTTGCAAGAATTGTATCCCAATCCACCCATACCTTTAGATCATACCAATACTTTTACGTTTTTAATAGCCGTTTTGTTATCGGCACGTACTACGGATGCTATGGTCAATCGTGTCACGCCACAGCTATTTCAATTAGCTGATAATCCGTATGATATGAAAAAATTAAGTGTAGAACAAATCCGGCAAATCATCAAACCGGTTGGGTTGTCGCCTCAAAAAGCCAAAGCCATTCACCGCTTATCAGAAATTTTAGTCGATCAATATCAAGGACAAGTACCGGATAGTTTTGAAGCTTTGGAATCACTGCCCGGTGTGGGACACAAAACGGCAAGTGTCATTATGAGTCAAGCTTTCGGACAACCGGCATTTCCGATCGATACGCATATCCATCGCTTAATGACGCAATGGGGTTTAACCAGTGGTAAAAACGTCATACAAACCGAAAAAGATGCCAAGCGGTTATTCCCCAAAGACAAATGGAATGATTTGCATTTGCAGATGATTTATTATGGTCGTGAATATGCCCCGGCACGTAGTTATAAACCCGAAAAAGATATCATTATGCAGAAAATTGCTCAATAATAAAAAAGCCATCCAAAGAAAAGATGGCTTTTAGTTTTGGTTATTTTAAGTTTATTTTTATCCTATTATTTTTTGATAAACACTTGGTTAATAGCCTTTTTATTGTTCATTAGCTGTATTAGATACATGCCTTCCCTTAAATGATTTATTGTAATTGTTTTAGGTTCTTTTGTAATTTTTCCTTGTTGTAAAATAGTTCCTTGTATGTTATAAATACGGTATTCTGTTGCTTGTCCGGTCAATATATGCAATTTGTCAAATACCGGATTAGGATATAGTTTAATAGCATTATTTACAATATCTTCCAAACCGGCATCACATTCGGCTTGGTTTGTAACAAAATGAGTTTGCGGGTCTATATTTGTCAAATTTTGTTCACACCAAGTAACATCATCCACAAATACGCAATGTAAATCGGGATTGTTTCTGATATCAAAATGCGCCGGGTCAAGATAAGAGTTATTGCCGTTTTGTATGTGCAATTCGGTTAGTTGATTATTTTGAACACGTAACCAATCCATTTGTCCGTTTTGATCTAAATTCAGATTGGTTAACTGGTTGTCATAAGCTTCCAATCTATGTAAATTGGTCAAGTTGCTGACATCAAGTTGGCTTATTTGATTGCGAGCGCAGTCTATCCACCAAAGATTGGTGTTTACCGAAACATCTAATTGTGTCAGTTGGTTATTGCGACAGTCTAACCGGTATAAATGTGTATTATGTGAAACATCCAGTTGGGTTAAATGGTTATTAGCAGCAAAAATATATACCAAGTTTGGATTGTTTGACACATCTAATTGGTTAAGTTGGTTCGTCCATATTGACAAATAATATAAATTGGTATTTTGACTAATGTCAATATCTGTAAGTTGGTTGTCGGATGCCATGAGTAATTCAAGGTTGAGATTTTGGGTTAAATCCAATGTTGTTATTTGATTGAAACTACAACGTAAGTCAGTTAACGCCGCAAAATCTTCAATACCGGTTAAATCGGCAATATTTTGGCTTTCGACATTTAAGACCGTAATGGTGTCAATGGCTGCTGTTGGCACTTGATGGTCATTCGGAATATCGTCATACGCACTTAATGCCGCTTCAAAATGGACATCGGGAATGGCGGTATAATTGGTTTGCGCTTTCATATCTAATAAAAACAAAATTGTTATAAAAAAAGCATATTTTTTCATAAAAACGTTGTTTTATTGATTAAACAATGCAATATAATCAAAATACAGTCTAATATCAATGATTTTTGTCATTTTTAAAACCTATGGTTTTCCAAAGCGTTAGGGATGGAAGCGGTAGCCTGTTGCAGTGTTGCCTGATTGTTTTTTGGCGGGTGGCGGCGACCACAGGAAGCCCCCGCACCGCCCTAAAAACAACAGTGCAACACCAAACAGCTACAAGCGGACAGCCCGCTCGAACGCCCCCTAAAAAATAATTTAACTTCTAATGTTTGCATATTCAATATTGTTCAATTTGTTGAACAATTTTCATATTACATCGGTATAATCCCAAATTCTTTAAGACTATTTTATATTTGGAATTGGTATTAATTCCGATAGTTTTTTCAAAGCCGCATCGACACTGTCAACGCCGTCAAAAACCAAATAAAGCCGTTGGGTGTTTTGGATTTTCTTTTCTTTGAATTGGCAACAGCCGGTTTGCTGGACTTTTTGTAAAATATGCCCGAAAATGTCCGAATGATAGTAGGACGCATCGGGATTGGAAATGAAATATGCTAACATTTTACCTTTTTTGATGACGATTTTTTCAAAGCCCAACCGCTCAGCCAACCATTTGAGCCGGACGGATTGCAACAAATCGACGGTGGGTTTGGGCAGCGGTCCGAAACGGTCTTGCAATTGCAGTTTGTAGCGTTCGAGTTCGGCTTCGGTTTTCAGGTTGGCAAGTTCGTTATACAGATTGAGCCGTTCGGTCGTTTGCCCGATATAATCGTTGGGGAAAAGGATTTCAAAATCGGTTTCGACTTGGGCTTCGATTTGGGGCATCGGGGTTTTGCCTTCTTGTTTGAGCAAATCTTTAAATTCGTGGGTTTCGAGTTCGGCAATGGCTTCTTTTAAGATTTTTTGGTAGGTGTCAAAGCCCATTTCATTGATAAAACCGCTTTGTTCGGCACCGAGCAAGTCCCCGGCACCGCGAATTTCCAAGTCTTTCATGGCTATTTGAAATCCACTACCGAGTTCGGTATAGGTTTCAATGGCTTCAATGCGCTTGCGGGCATCGTAAGTCATGGCAGAGTAGGGCGGCGTGATGAAGTAGCAAAACGCTTTTTTGTTGCTCCGTCCAACACGTCCGCGCATTTGATGCAAGTCCGCCAAACCGAATTGGTGCGCATTGTTGATAAAAATGGTATTGGCGTTGGGTACATCCAAGCCGTTTTCGATAATGGTGGTGGCTACCAAAACATCGAATTCGCCGTTGATAAAATCTAGCATCAGGCGTTCGAGTTTTTTGCCTTCCATACGCCCGTGTCCGATACCGATGCGGGCTTCGGGAACAAGGCGTTGCAGCATACCGGCAACTTCTTGAATATTGTCAATGCGATTGTGGATAAAAAATGCTTGTCCTTTGCGCTGAATTTCGTAAGTGATGGCATCGCGGATAATATTTTCATCAAAGCGGATGACTTGGGTTTCTATCGGGTAGCGGTTAGGCGGGGGCGTGTTAATGACCGACAAATCACGCTCGTTGATTAAGGAAAATTGCAAGGTGCGCGGAATGGGCGTTGCCGTTAAGGTCAAAGTGTCGATATTTTTGCGAATGACTTTGAGTTTTTCTTTGACCGACACGCCGAATTTCTGTTCTTCGTCGATAATCATCAAGCCGAGATTTTTGTATTTGATTTTGTCGTTGACCAAAGCATGTGTGCCGATGATGATATCGATTTTGCCTTCGGCAAGGTCTTTTTTGATTTGGGTTTTTTCTTTGGCGGTTCTAAACCGGTTGAGATAGTCAATAACGACCGGAAAATTTTTGAGCCGTTCGCTAAATGTTTTGTAATGCTGAAACGCTAAAATGGTAGTCGGCACCAATACGGCAACCTGCTTGCCATTGTCCACGGCTTTGAATGCCGCCCGAATAGCGACTTCGGTCTTGCCGAATCCGACATCACCGCAGACCAAACGATCCATGGTTTTGTCGCTTTCCATATCGGCTTTGACATCTTGGGTGGCTTGGTATTGGTCGGGCGTGTCTTCATACATAAACGAGGCTTCGAGTTCGTTTTGTAAGTATGAGTCGGGGGCGTAGCAAAAACCTTTTTCAAGTTTGCGTTCGGCATATAATTTGATGATGTCGAATGCCAATTCTTTAAGCCGTTTTTTGGTTTTTTGTTTGAGTAATTTCCAAGCGCCACTACCGAGTTTGCTAACTTTTGGTTCTTTGCCATCTTTGGCGTTGTAGCGACTGATTTTGTGCAAACTATGTATGCTGACAAACAGGCGGTCGCCGTTTTTGTAGATAATTTCGATGACTTCTTGTTCTTTGCCGCCGCGTTCTATTTTTTGCAAACCGCCAAACTGCCCGATACCGTGGTCGATGTGGACGACGTAGTCGCCTTCTTTGAGCGAGGTGAGTTCTTTGAGTGTTACGGCTTGTTGTTTGCGGGTGTTTTTGCGAATATGAAAGCGGTGGTAACGTTCAAAAATCTGATGATCGGTATAGCCGGCAAGTTTGGTATCCTTGTCAATGAAGCCGCGATACAAGGGTAGCACCAATGTGTTGAAATGGACTTCGACATCCATATCGTCAAAGATGGCTTGCAGGCGTTCGGCTTGCTTGTCGTTGGTGCAAAAAATGATGTTTTGTAAACCGGTAGCAGTGTTTTGTTGCAGATTTTCGGTCAGCATTTCAAAACTTTTGTTAAATGCCGGTTGGGGTTGCACTGAAAAACTGATAATGGTTTCGGGATTTTCGGCTTTGTTTTCCAAGAGTTGAAACCGGTCGAGTTTGCTTTCAAAACTTTGGGCGTTACAGAACAATTCCGCCGGTTGCAAATGTTGGGTTTCGGTATTGAGTTGCTCAAATTGTTGTAGGGCTTTGTCATACAATTTGTCGAGATCCGTTACAGCGGCTTGCCGGTTTTTGAGGTAAATCAGTGTGTTTTTTTTAATGTAATCCAAAAAACTTTGGCGCTGTTGGATGATGGTCTTGTCGGACAAATTGGGGATAATTTGCACCGATTTGAGTTTTTGGTCGGATAGTTGGGTTTCGATATCAAAACTGCGGATGCTTTCGACTTGGTCATCAAAGAGTTCGATACGATAGGGTTCGTCATCGCCGTAAGAATAAACATCAAGAATCCCACCGCGTATAGAAAATTCGCCGGGTTGCGTTACAAAATCAACTTGGTCAAATTGGTATTCAAACATCAAATCGTAGAGAAAATCCATAGACAGCTTATCGCCGGTTTTGATTTTGAGCGTGTTGTTGAGCAATTCTTTTTTGACGACTACTTGCTCAAACAAAGCTGCCGGATAGGTCACGATTATCTGTGGTTTTTGGCGCGATTGCAGGTGGTTCAGCACTTTGGCTCGTTGTAAGACATTGGCGTTGTCGGTTTCTTCTATTTGATAAGCGCGCCGGTAAGATTCGGGAAAAAACAAGACGCGGTTTTCACCGGCGAGGTTTTGAAAATCGTTGTAATAATAGGCGGATTCTTCTTTGTCGGAAAAAATCAACAAAAATGGTTTTTGTTGCGCTTGATACAAGGCGGTCATTACAAAACTTAATGCAGATTCATTTAACTGCTCTATGCCAATATACCGGTGCGCTTGTAAAGCGGAAAGTAGCTTGCTATGCTTAGGACTGAGGCGGTAGATGTTTAAAATGTCTTGAAGGTTCAATGCTGATAATTTTGTTGCAAAGATAGTGAATAGTTGTAAGTGCGAAGTGGAAAGTGCCAAGTGGAAAGTGGAAAGTGGAAAGTGCGAAGTGCGAAGTGCGGAAAGACCTGAAAGATTTTGAGAACCTGTTAGGTCTAAGCGTAGAGAATTTGTTAGCCAGACAAGGAATATATTGTGGAAAGTGGTTAGTGACATCAAACGGGATCAATACAAATATGGTAGATAAAAACTAAGGCACTTAAATTTAAGTGCCTTAGTTTTTATAATAAAGTTGTTATTTCTATCAATGTGTATCGGCATCTAAATAATCCGGTGTACCATCACCATCCGAATCATCATTGGTAGGGTCGCCATCTCCGTTAGCATCTTCATTTTTGGTTAAAACACCGTCACCATCATCATCGCTGTCATAAATATTTGGAATTTTATCTTTATCGGTGTCATCATTATAAGCATTGCCATCTTGGTCAAGATCTTCATCTATATTTTTGACATGATCATTGTCTAAATCATCGTCATCGACAAAAGTTTTGAATGAAAACACCAAGGGTGAATAAGCCGGAATATGATTATTTGCCACTTGGTAATATCCCAAACC
>WFZY01000255.1 GCA_015489265.1 Flavobacteriaceae bacterium
AAAATCAGTATGGCATTGTTTTTTATTTTGCCGGTACTGGCTCTGCTGTTTCAAGTTTTTTATCCGAAAAGGCATACTTATACCGAGACATTGGTCTTTATATTTTACGTACAAAGTGTCTATTTTTTAGTTTTACTGGCAGAACTCATCGGACAATATGTTTTGCCTTTCGGAATCGGATTGTTACTATCTTATGTAGTAGAAATCTGGTTTTTGTATTATTTATATCGTGCAAGCTTAAAGTTTTACCGGCAAAAGAAATGGAAAAATATTTTAAAAATTCCGTTGTTGGTTATACCGTCTTATGCCATTTTATCAGCTATAGGATTTTTGATTATCACGTTGATTTCTATGGTTTTATAAAAAAACACTTAACTTCCCAATCGTTCTTTTTTCCAAGAAAAATCATCTTGTAACGTGTAACGAATCCGGTCGTGCAGTCGGTTGGGACGACCTTGCCAAAATTCCATTTCTACCGGTTTGACCAAGTAGCCGCCCCAGTGTGGCGGTCGCGGAATTTCTTTTCCTTCAAATTGTTGTTCAAAGTTTTTAAAACGGTCTTCCAAAAACTTTTTGCTAGGAATCACTTCGCTTTGCGGCGATGCCCAAGCCCCGATTTGACTCCCGCGCGGACGACTTTCAAAATAACCATCCGATAAATTTTCCGCTAGTTTTTCAGCTATTCCTTTAATAATGATTTGTCGTTCCATTTTCGGCCAAAAAAATGCCAACGAAATTTTTGGATTTTGAGCAATCGCACGTCCTTTTTCGCTGTTGTAATTGGTATAAAAAATAAAACCTTCCCAAGTAAATTTTTTGAGCAATACCACTCTGATACGCGGAAAACCGTCCGTGCCGGCAGTAGCCAGACTCATCGCATTGACCTCGATACAATCTTCATGTTTCTCCGCTTCATAAAACCAATCGCGAAACAATTCGATAGGATTGTCGGGTACGGATTTCTCATCTAATTCCGCCCGTTGATACACACGCCTGTAATCGCTTAAATCTTTTTGCATCTATTTTTAAATTTATAAAACAAATATACACTTATTTGATGGAAAAAAAATACGGCTCTATGTTGTTTTGTGTGGGGAATTATAAATTAGGTTTAAGAATCATATAATCTTGTCAATAATCTTTTAAACAATTTCACCCCTATGGGGTTCAATGGAATGTTTTTTATTGTTATGCCTATAAATATATCACCCCTACAGGGTTTACTAAATAAGCCCGAAGGGCTGAAATTATTATAATAAAACAGTTAAACAAAATCTCTGAACCCCAAAGGGGTGGCATTATTATTTGATTGAGAAATTATATATATTACCCACCTAAATCGATATAAAGCCAAAAATACTATGAAATTTATATCATTTTATCTCTAACATTTTTTTATTAACTTTACACTATCTTAAAAATTTATGTAATTCTATGCTTTCCAATGCCTCAAAGTATGCGATTCGTTCGGTTTTGTTTTTAGCGGAAAACAGTTCAAAAACCTCTAAATACGGTGCCAAAGACATTGCTTCCGAACTGGAAATTCCCTTGTCTTTTATCGCAAAGATTTTGCAGAAATTGGCAAAATCTAATATTATTTCATCTACTAAAGGACCCGGTGGTGGCTTTTATACTTCCAAAAAAAACCTGAAGAATAATATCTGTGCCATTTTAAATGTGATTGAAAATGAAGATATTTTTGAAGGATGTTTTCTAGGACTGCCGCGTTGCAGTGACGAAAACCCATGCCCAATCCATCATATTGTAGCCCCTTTTAAAGAAGCCCTGTTAGACAAATTTGAACACCAAACTATTGCAGATTTTGCTGCTGAAATTAAACGTAACGGTTCTTTTTTATCTTTAAAAGGCATCGATGTAAAAGGACAAGATTTGTTAAAATAGGTGCCAATCCTAATTTTTATAAAGCATATTATATTCATTATCAGCATGTTTAAATATAAAATCTATTGATTTGTAATTTTTTAAAAATATTTTTTTGTGCAACTAAAAAAAAAACTATAAATTTGCACCGCTTTTAAGCAGTAATGGCCTATGGTGTAACTGGCAACACGTCTGATTTTGGTTCAGAAGAGTCTAGGTTCGAGCCCTAGTAGGCCAGCAGAAAGAAACAATTAATCCCGTAACTTTATTAGTTTCGGGATTTTTTATTACATCACAAAGTAGGGCGAGAAGTTTATCCCGTTAAACGACGCAGTCGTAACGGGAAGCCCTAATAGGCCAGCAGAAATAATCAAATATATCCCAAGTCTTCGTTAGATTTGGGATTTTTTTATTTATCTCATAGCAGGGCGAGAAGTTTATCCCGATTCATTTTTTTTCATACCGGTTCAACAAAAAAACCTTATTTTTGTATCAAACTTAACCTACGTGATTAAAAAAGTGACCTTAATATTAGCAGAACCCTTTATCTGGTTGACCAAATTTTATCAATATTTCATTTCTCCTTTATTGGGTTCGAGCTGCCGTTATACACCTACCTGTTCGCATTACACGATTGAAGCCCTAAAAACACACGGTTTATTAACGGGGGGTTGGTTGTCTATTAAACGTATTTTAAGTTGCAATCCTTGGGGCGGTTCCGGCTATGATCCCGTACCGACCAAAGAAGAATTGCGAGCCAAAAAATTGTCTAAAACAAAAAAACAATGAATGTATTAAGCATCGTTTGGGATCCGGGTATCGGTCTGCATTTGGGACCTTTGACTATCAGATATTACAGTATGATGTATATTTTCGGTTTTATTGCCGGCTATTATATCATGAAAAAGATTTTTGAAAATGAAAATTTGTCATCCAATTTACTGGACCCGCTTTTGACTTATGTCGTTATCGGGACTTTGTTGGGGGCACGCTTGGGACACGTTTTCTTTTATGATTGGCCTTACTACAAACACCACTTGATTGAAATATTAGTGCCGGTTGTCAAAACAGCCGAAGGTTATAAATTTACCGGATTCCGTGGATTGGCTAGTCACGGTGCAACTATCGGGATATTTTTAGCTGTATGGTATTTTTGGAAAAAATATCTCAAAGGCAAACACTCATTCCTTTGGATTTTGGACCGGATTACGTTAACTATTCCCATTGGTGCGGCACTTATCAGAATAGGAAATTTACTCAATTCCGAAATTATCGGTAAACCAACCGGAACCGATTACGGCTTTATTTTTAAGCAACTCGGTGAAGATTTTCCGCGTTATCCGACCCAACTGTATGAAGCCGGTGCCTATTTTTCATTGCTTTTTGTGATGTTATATCTTTATTGGAAAACCGACTGGAAAAAATATGAAGGTATGTTATTCGGCATTTTCTTTACCCTGCTATGGACTATCCGTTTGTTAGTAGAATTTTACAAAGAACCCCAAGATGAAAAAGATGCGCGTCTTTTATTGGAAACAGGATTGGATAAAGGACAATGGCTCAGCATTCCGATGCTGCTTTTCGGATTAGCTGTGATGTTTTATGCTTATAAAAAGTATCAAGTAACTAGTAGCAAATAATCGCCCATCTGATAAAAGTTTAATACCTTTGCTCGACAAAACCATAGCAGAAAAATGATAAAAATAAAAACCAAAGAAGAAATAGATTTAATACGGAAAAGCGCTCAACTGGTGTCTAAAACTTTGGGGATGCTCGCTAAAGAAATCAAGCCGGGGGTGACCTCATTATATTTAGACCAATTAGCGGAAGCGTTTATCCGTGACCACGGTGGCATTCCCGGATTTAAAGGACTTTATGATTTTCCCAACACACTTTGCATGAGTCCCAACGATCAAGTGGTGCATGGTATTCCTACGGATAAACCGCTACGCAACGGCGACATTATTTCAGTAGATTGCGGCGTTTTAATGAATGGCTTTTACGGTGACCATGCTTATACGTTTGAAGTAGGCGAAGTCGATGACGATGTCAAAAAACTCTTAAAAGTAACCAAAGAATCTTTATATAAAGGTATCGAACAGTTTAGAGCCGGTAAGCGCGTCAGCGATATCGGACATGCCATTCAGCAATATACCGAAGCGCATGGTTATGGTGTCGTGCGTGAGTTGGTCGGACACGGTTTGGGACGCAAAATGCACGAAGACCCGCAAGTGCCCAATTACGGACGCCCGGGACGTGGCAAAAAATTCAAAGACGGTATGGTGCTCGCCATCGAACCGATGATTAATATGGGAACACATCGCATTAATCAGCTTTCCGATGGCTGGACCATTTTAACCGCCGACCGCAAACCTTCGGCGCATTTTGAACACGATGTTGCTTTGATAGACGGCAAACCGGAATTGCTCTCAACCTTTCAATACATTTACGATGCTTTGGGTATTGAAACCGACGAAGAAGCAGAATTTCACAGGGTTTATAGCAGTAAAGATGCTTGATGGTCATTTCGTCAGAGTCCCGACAACAGGGAAGGAATCTCAAATAAATTAAAGACACATAGGAACACAAAAGAAAAAAACTTATATGAACTTATGGTTCTTATATGGTTCGGAATAATCTGAAATGGGATAACAGGACGTATATCAAATTAAAAAGAGATTTCTCACTACGTTCGAAATGACAATTACATTCGAAATGATAATTGCGTTTAAAATGGCAATTAAGATTAGAATACCGGCGCTTCGGTTCAATCTCAATTATCAACAATATCACTCAGCGAACTAGTTTCTCAATTCCTCAAATTGCAAGTGGCTTTAAATTACAAAGTATTTAATTCTGAAACCGAAAATCTGACATCTGAAATGAATAAAAAACCATAAAAGAAACTTAATGAACTTAATATCTTAATGGTTAAAGAAAATCTAAAATGAAAAATTCCTCAATTCCTCAAATTAAAATCAGGAATAAAGTATGAAGCAATAAGCAGTCATCAAAGTATAAAACATACTGTGAAGTACAATAAATCCTCAATTTATCAATTATTCTATGTCTATCATCAAAAAAATACTCAATACTGTTCCGCGACCTTGGTTAATTAAGATGAGCGGTTTAGCGCGTCCGGTTATGGATATTTTTTATCGTGGCAATCGATATACCGACCCTATCAACGGCAAATCCTATCGTAAATTTTTACCTTACGGTTATGTCAATATTCGCGAAAATGTTTTGTCCCCCGGCACTTTATCACTCGAACGCCACCGATTGATGTGGTTATATTTACAACAGGAAACCGATTTCTTTACAAAACCGGCAAAAGTCTTGCATATCGCCCCCGAACAAGCTTTTTACAAACGCTTTAAAAAACTGAAACATCTCGATTATATCACGGCGGATTTACATTCACCATTAGCCGATGTCAAAGCGGATATTACCGATTTGCCTTTTGATGATAACGATTTTGATGTCATTTTCTGCAATCACGTTTTAGAACATATTCCCGACGATACCAAAGCCATGCAAGAGTTATACCGTGTGATGAAACCCGGCGGCTTCGGTATTTTGCAAGTGCCGTTGGATGAAAAACGTCAAGAAACCTTTCAAGATGACAGCATCACCGACCCCGATGAACGCACCCGTATTTTCGGACAATACGACCATGTGAGAGTTTACGGAACGGATTATTTTGATAAACTAAAAAGTATCGGTTTTAAAGTAGAAGCCGTTGATTTTACCGAAACTCTATCCGATACCGAAATTGATAAATTCCGGTTGGTAAAAGGGGAATTATTGCCGGTTGTTTACAAAAAATAAATGTTAAAAAAATTATTATTAAATTTGTAATATAAAATCAATCATAGGAAAACAATCACAATTACCTATTTTTTAAACCGATGAAATTAAATATCCAAAATAAAAAAGTTGAACTGATTCAATGGTTAACAACATTGGATGATGAAGCCATAATCGAACAATTAATAGATTTGAGAAACAATCATCTCAAAGATTGGTGGAAAGATTTATCCCAGCCGGAAATTGAATCTATTGAAATGGGTATTCAAGATGCCAACCAAGGAAAGTTCGTTTCTCATGCAGAAGCAAGGAAAATCTATGAAAAACATTTATAAAATCAAATGGACCATTCATGCCTTAAATGAATTAAAAGAAACTTTTACTTATTTAGAAACGAATTGGACCAAAAAAGAATTGAATAAACTGGCATTAGAGATTGAAAAGGTTCTTAATTTAATCTCAATTAATCCGGAATTATTTCCTAAAACAACTACAAAAACAACTATTAGACGTGTCACGATAACCAAACATAACACGCTTTATTACAGAATAAATGATAAAACAATTGAAATTTTATCATTCTTTTCTAACAAAAGAAATCCTGATAATTTAGAACTATAATTTCCAGACTTTTTAATCACAAAAATAGAAATTCAAGAACGCCGTCGGTGATGTGGCGTTTTAGACAAATGCTTTTTAGGTTTAGATTTTGTTTTGCGCTGCTTTTTGTTTTGAGTTTTGTTTTGTGTTTGGGCAAATTTCTTTGAATATCTTGATTCTAACAAAACTTCCAACAAATCCAAGCGACCCAAAGCGGTTAATTTATCTTTAATCCACTTGCGGTTTTCGGGTTTGTACCAAAAGAAAAACTTCCATTGGTCAAGTTTGGCTTTCCGGTCTTTAACGGTTTTAACCGGTTTTAGCGTATAAGGATGATAGCCGGAATAATAGGCAACGGTCGCCACAGTCATCGGGGTTGGCGTAAAATCCTGAACTTGTTCTAACTGAAACCCCATAGCTTTGGTTTCGGCAGCTAAATTTGCCATATCTTCCATATCACTTTCGGGGTGTGATGATATAAAATACGGCACCAATTGTTGTTTTAAATGGTGTTTGCGCAAGATTTTGTCATACACTTTTTTGAAGTCATGAAAGTATTTAAACGATGGCTTCCGCATCATTTTTAGTACGCGGTCAGATGTATGTTCCGGTGCTACTTTCAGTCGTCCCGATGTATGGCGGGTTACCAGTTGTTCTAAATACACTTCCAAATTTTTCGGGTCGGCTTTTTTGTTAAAAGACGGCACCGTTAAATCGTAGCGGATACCACTACCGACAAATGCCTTTTTGACTTTGGGGTGGTTGTCAACCGTGCGATAAATATCCAATAAATCTTTATGCGATGTGTCTAAATTGCTGCAAACTACCGGATTGATACAAGAAGGCGCCGTGCATTTTTCACAGATACGCAAATCTTTGCCTTTCATCTGATACATATTGGCAGAAGGTCCGCCAATGTCCGAAATGTAACCTTTAAAATCTTCTTGCTCAACGATTTGTTCCAGTTCTTTAACAATGGATTTTTTACTCCGGCTCGCTATAAATTTGCCTTGATGTGCCGAAATGGTGCAAAAACTACAACCACCGAAGCAGCCGCGGTGAATGTTGATAGAATGCTTAATCATTTCATAAGCCGGAATCGGACCGCGCTTGCGGTATTTCGGGTGTGGCATACGTGTAAAAGGCAAGTCGAAAGCGGCATCAATTTCGTGTTGGGTCATGGCGGGATAGGCAGGATTAATCACCAAAATTTGATTGCCGTTTTCTTGCAAAATACGATTTTTACCAATCATCCGGTTCGACTCGACTTCCAAGGTTTTAAAATTTTGTGCAAATGCCTTTTTGTCTTGCAAACAGCGTTCGTGCGAATGAATCCAAATGTCATTCCAGTGCTTGTTTTTGGGTAGCGGCTGGGTTTCATCTTGTAAAAAAGCCGTTTGTTTGATCGTTTTTAAAGACGAAAAAGGTACGCCGCGTTCCACCAGTTTGACAATCTCTTGCAAGGGTTGTTCGCCCATCCCGTAAACCAACAAATCGGCGCCGGAATCAACCAAAATGGAAGGACGTAAGCTATCGCTCCAATAATCATAATGTGTTACCCGTCGCAACGAAGCTTCAATTCCACCGATAAGAACCGGCACATCGGGAAAAAATTTTTTTAAAATTTTTGTGTATTGAATGCTGGCATAATCCGGGCGATAACCGCGTTCGCCGCCCGGTGTATAAGCATCTTTATCGCGTGGTTTTTTACTGGCGGTATAGTTGCTGACCATAGAGTCCATACTGCCGGCGGTTACGGCAAAAAACAATCGGGGTTTGCCCAGTTTGGTAAAATCTTGCAAGTTATCGCGCACATTGGGTTGCGGCACAATAGCAATGCGCAGTCCGAAACTCTCAAAAATACGTCCCACCACAGCCGGTCCAAACGACGGATGGTCGATATAAGCATCACCGCTAAACAGAATGACATCCAACTCATCCCAACCGCGTTTTTTAACTTCTTTGGCAGTGGTTGGTAACCAATCGGTAAGGGCGTATTTTCTAACTTGCATACAATAATTTATATGGCAAAGATAGTTAATTAGTTAGAAGTTACTATTTCCTATCCGCAAAAGCCCGCATGCGTTTTTGCCATTCGGCAGTTTGAGACAAAAATGCAAAATTGTCGGCGGCATAGAGTTTGGCGGCTTCTATTTCGCGTTTGGTAGTAAAGTTTACGGTGTTTTTGGTATAAGTCAAAGCCAAAGCAGGCGCTTCCATAATTTGACGGGCAAGTTTGAAGGCGGTTTCTTGTAATGCGTCTGCCGGTGCGGTGTAATTGACCAAGCCCATTGCCATGGCTTCTTTGGCTTCCAACATTCTACCGGTCAGCAACAAGTCTTTGGTGCGTCCGTCACCTATCAGCGCTTTGAGATACATGGTACAGGTTGCCGGTAAAATAGCACCCAGTTTAACCGCCGGATAACCTACTTTTGCCGTTTCGGACAGTACCCGAATATCGGCAGCTGTGGCATAACCGAATCCGCCACCTAATGCCAAACCGTTAATCAAGGCAATAGTCGGTTTGCTGAAATTATAAATTTGTTCGGATGTGCTTTCGAGCAATAAAGCAAATGTACGGGCTTGTTCTACAGTCCTTAAATCGAGCAGGGCTTTCAAGTCCACACCGGACGAAAAAGCTTTGCCTTCACCGGTAATGATTAAAACTTTCAGGTCGGGATTGGTATTTTCTTTATGTAATAAATTGCTGAGTTCCGTGAGCAATTCAGCGTTAAAAGCATTGTATTTTTCGGGACGGTTAAATTTTAATGTTCCGATACCGTCTTGTATTTGATAATTGATATATTTCATTCTCTACACATTTTGCTTATGCAAATGTACAGAGAATTGTTGATTTGTTATAACAGATTAATTGGTTATTTGTTGATATGGTTATTTGATGAATTGATGACTTATTGTTGCTTATAGAATAAATTACTATTAGAGTTCTTCTTCTTAATTTATTACTACTTTCAATTTGATGAAATGAGAAGATACGGTCGTTTAGTGTCCCTATTTTTGTCGTGTTTGGAATAAAATAACAACTCTACTCGCACTTTATCGCTTTTTATACCGCTTACACATTCAATATAGTCCAATACATTGTACTATACCGCTTGCATATTCAATATTGTTCAATTTGTTTAACAATTTTCATATTGCATCGGCATAATACTTTGTTTCGAAATATTTTATATTTTTCTAGTATTATTTTCATGTAGTAGCGGTATTGTTTACTCCCGACTATTGTCGGGGATACCAAATTATTTTTGGACTATTTTATTTTTAGAATTGGTATTACTTGGCACTTTCAACTATATATCAATCAACAAAATTAACCGGATGTTTCAAACCGCGGTATTCCACCAAACTGGCTTTAAGTGAACCCACCATCAATTTAGCTTTAATCAATAGCGGCATTTTATTTTTGTCATCACTGACCCAAACCGTTAGACTTTCATCCTCTTTAAAAATACGACCGGATTGTACCAAAGGTCTAAATTTCAGACTATGGATTTCACCCATTTTGGTATCCAACACATCTC
>WFZY01000256.1 GCA_015489265.1 Flavobacteriaceae bacterium
CCGTAGGGGAATCGAACCCCTGTTACCAGGATGAAAACCTGGCGTCCTAACCCCTAGACGAACGGACCATGATTTAGGAAATCCTAAATACTAATCTTATTTTGTAGTCCGTAGGGGAATCGAACCCCTGTTACCAGGATGAAAACCTGGCGTCCTAACCCCTAGACGAACGGACCATTGTTATTTTGAGTTGCAAAAGTAAAAAGAATTTTTAATTCTGCAAAAATATTTTTGGAAGTTTTTTATGGGGTAGATTTAACAAGCACTTTATTTGATAAAAGCTCGTTTTCATTGGATAAAGTAAACTCGTTTTTATTGGATAAAGTAAAAATGAAAAAGCAACCGGAACGCAACAGATAATAACCTAAATACCTATTGATATCTTGCAGATAATCATAAAAACGTTCCTGGTTGCTTTAATGTTTATGCGAAAACATAAGGGGTAAAATTATCTTTTGATAATTTTCTTAGTGAATTTCAGGTTATTCATCTCAAAATTTAGGATATAAATACCTTTTGATATTCCGGAAAGATTAACAATATTCTGTTGTTCATTAAGTTTGCGATATAAAATTTGTTTGCCGGTCATATCAACTATTGAGAGTTCGGCTTCTGATTTTTTTAGTAAGTCTATATTTAAAAAATTAGTATTCATACTTTGATAAATATCAACATAATCATTCAACAATTCTTTAACGGCGCTGCTACCGTGCAATACATAATATTTGAGATGGCGCCAGTAGCCATTATAAGCAGCTCCGGCACCGCTATGTGTATTGCTAAAATAGATTTGGTTATCAGTGGTAAATCCGGCAGGAATGTTTATGGTTCCGACTAAATTGTTGTCGGCATAAATCTTTAAGATATGATCAGACTGTGTATATTTAAGTCCAAATTGATACCATTGATCTACGGTTGTCGAAAAGCTCGTAGTATAGTAAGCAAAATCAGCATTAGGCCCGGTTAAATAGTTTACTTGTAAAAGGTGTGAATAGTCTATCCAAAGGTCTAACCAGCGATATGTATTACCACAAACAAATACAAAGTTGTTGGTATTAGATGACAATTTGGCTTCAAAAGTAATGATAAAATCACCGGCATTAAAACCGCTAATGCCATCCATTACGATAAGACTACCACTTTGTCCGGTGCTACCGTCATTGTAAGTGCCATTTGAAAAAATTCCACCATTTATAAAAGGGGCGTTTAGCATCATAGCAACCGGATTATTTCCAGTAGTATCTACGCCATCAGATTGAAATGGATAATGTGCCAGCAAATCGTAGCCGGTGGTATCTTGTGACCATGCGGTAATTTGCCATAACAATAGTATTAAAAGATAATTTTTTTTCATGATATTAAGTTTATTATAGACCTACTAGGTTTTGTAAACCTAGCAGGTCAGATGAGGATTGAGAACCTAGCAGGTCTGATTAAATTTTGAAAACCTGACAGGTCTGTTTTGATTAATTATTGACGGAAATACTTTTTAATTTTTGTTCTATTTTGGACATCCGGTCTTGTAATTTTTGCAATTGCGCATTTTGTTGTTTCAACCGGTTTATTTCCTGTTGTTGTTGTTCAATGGTGTCTTGTTGTTCTTGAACGGCTTTAACCAAAGGCACAACAAATTGGGCATAACTGACACTATACAATCCCAAATCGTCACCGGCTTTTTGCACGCCACTAAAATCATAACCGGCTTCTTTGGCAGCTTGTGCTACTTCTTGGGCAATAAAACCGGTCATTTTAATTTTTTCAATATCATATTTGGAAGGATAATCTGCCAATTCTTTGGCTTTACCACCGCGAGCCGTCATTTTATTCATTTTATGAATATCTAAGTTGTAAGTTACCGGACGCAAGCGTTTGATAAAATCCAAACCGGCGACATCATTTTTGATATGGGTTTTAATGCGTTGGTCGCTATAAGTACTCCAAGTTACTTGTCCGCCAATCCAAGTGACACTACCGTTGCCTATTTCAACTCTGTTATCAACATCCGATTGTCCACCGGCTCCATAACCGATACAAGTTGTATTGTTTAAACCGGCACCAAAGAAATAAGCATCACTACCAATAGCCGTATTATTACTACCGGTTGTGTTTTCATACAAAGCATTATCACCAAGCGCACAATTGTTTCCACCGGTGCTATTGTTGTATAAAGATTTATAACCCAAAGCCGTATTAAATGTAGCGGCTGTACTATTCATAGCAGCTTTGCTTCCTATGGCTACATTATAATTGCCGTTGTTTTGATACAAAGCCAAGGCGCCTACTGCGGTATTCTCATTTTTATTTGTATTGGCATTTAAAGCCGAATTTCCGATTGCGGTATTGCCGGTACCTGTGGTATTGTGTTCCAAGGTCAGCCAACCCAAAGCCGAGTTGCCTTGTCCGGTGCCGTTCGTATTCAAACTTCCTTGACCAACGGCGGTATTTTCACTTCCGGTTGTATTGGCATAAAGTGCCGTGCTTCCTACTGCCGTATTGTTGTTTGCTGTATTGTTTAACAAGGCAGCAAAACCAACTGCCGTATTTTCATCACCGGTTGTAATAGTTTGTAATGTAGCTGAACCGACGGCTGTATTTTTAATCCCGTTGGTGTTAAATTTTAGCGCTTCCGAGCCAACAGCAACATTATCACGTCCGGTATTGTTAGATGAAAGGGCATAATATCCGGAAGCAACATTATCATGTCCTGTGGTGTTCATGGTCAAAGCAGCAGACCCCACAGCCACATTTTTAACACCGGTATTGTTGTGATTCATACTTTCGTATCCGATAGCCACATTATTATTTCCGGTTGTATTCGAACTTAATGCATTGAATCCCAAA